>NZ_JAHBAK020000006.1 GCF_018500155.2 Polynucleobacter sp. | reverse complement strand
TGATCTCAAGCGTGCAGGGCATTCTGAATTTGCTGTGTTTTCTGGTGATGATTTAACCGCGGCAATGTTAATGCTGATGGGTGGCAAGGGCAATATTTCTGTAACCGCCAATGTGGCGCCACGATTGATGCATGAACTGTGCGTTGCCGCAATGTCTGATGATGTGAAGCGCACAAGAGAAATTCAATATCAATTGATTGCTGTCCACAAAGCAATGTTCACTGAAGCCAATCCGATTCCTGTGAAGTGGGCTCTTCATGAGATGGGAAAGATTACTGCGGGTATTCGTCTACCGTTGACGCCTCTAAGCTCCGTTCTAAGAGAACCCTTGAAAGCGGCATTAAAACAGGCCAATTTATTATGATGAATGGAAATTCATTACTAGGTCGTTGCCTAGCTCTCGTTGCGCTCACGACTGCTTGTCTGGGCTTAATTTCATGTAAATCTGTGACCAGTAATGACACTGTCGATTACAAGCAATCTGGTGCAGTGCGTGGCCCGAATTTATCTTACCCACCCGATCTAATTACCGCTCAGGCCGATCGTCGCTATATCGTCCAGGATGGCACAGCAACAATGTCTGAGTACAACGCAGCCGTTAAAAAATCTGCCCAGTTGCGCAGCAATGTCATGACAGGTATTCCAGGAATGCGCATTGCAAAAGATGGCGAACGTAGATGGCTAGTTGTTGAAAAGCCTGCCTCTGAACTTTACCCTCAAGTAAAAGATTTTTGGCAAGAAAATGGCTTCCTTTTAGTGGTAGATTCACCCTCGACGGGCATCATGGAGACGGATTGGGCTGAGAATCGTGCCAAAATTGCTCAAGACTGGATTCGTAAAAACGTGCTTGGTGTTTTCTCTGACTCTATTTATGACACCGGCGAACGTGACAAATACAAAACACGTTTAGAGGTGGTTAAGCCAGGCGAGACCGAGATCTATATTACACAGCGTGGCGCCATTGAGAAGTGCGTCTCAGATAATACTGGCGCATGTATTTCGACAATTTGGACCCCTAGACCCAATGATCCAGAACTAGAAGCTGTTTTCTTGGCTCGCTTGATGGAGCGTCTAGGTATGACGCAAGAGCAGGCTAAAGCGATGGTTGCAACACCGCTTGGCCCAAAAACTCCAAAAGCTAAATTGGTTCAAGAGGGCAATAACAAGGGCTTTATCGAGCTTAGCTCTGGCTTTGATCGCTCTTGGCGTGACGTAGGTTTGGCGCTAGATCGTTCGAACTTTACAGTTGAAGATCGCAATAGATCGGAAGGCGTTTATTTCGTTCGCTATGTTAACGCGAAGGATGTAGGAGACTCTAAAGGATTCTTCTCAAATTTATTTGGCGGTAAAGATGATTCAAAAATGCAGGCCAAAAAGTATCGTGTAGTAGTCAAGACGGTTGGTGATAATTCTGTGAATGTCTTTGTTCAGGATGCAGAAGGTAAGCCAGAAAATACACCAGCAGGCATTCAGTTGTTAACGATACTGAATGATCAGCTCACTAAGTAGTGCTGCTTTGAGCCAATAAAAAAAGCCGCTTTTCAGCGGCTTTTTCTTTATAAGGAAAATTACTTCTTCGCGTCAGCAGCAGGAGCAGCAGGTGCAGCAGGAGCAGCGTCTTTAGCAGCATCTGCGGCTGGAGCAGCAGGAGCGGCAGCAGGAGCTTCAGCAGGTTTTGCTTCTTCTTTTTTGCCGCAAGCAGCTAAAGCGATTGCCAACATTGCAGCGAATACGAGTGACTTCTTCATTTGTAATTTCCTTTAAAAAAATGAAACACCAATTATTCAAAATGGTTTTAGGCAGAACCTAGGGTTAGCCCCTAAGTATTTACCTTTAATGATTATATCCATACCAAATGATCATTGCTCAAAACAAAGCCAGCCAGCCAGATAGGCATCATAGAGGCTTGATTTATCGACGCTTTTTAGTTTCTTTGGATTGAGTTGTTTTTTAGCGGCCAGCGCTTGCCATGCATCCTGAATAGCAGGATTTTGGTTTTTGCTGACATCTTCCCCATTGCAAAAAACGCGCTCTCCTAATTGCAGGATACGGGTTTGGGGATTGGGTAAGAGAATGGTTTTGGTCAACTTTTTCGCAAACGCACTTGCAGACAGTGGACATTGGGGGCCGATAAAGAATGCTTGCTGCTTTGGCTCAGAAAGATAGGCAGTAATCCCGGGTAAAAAATGATCGATCTTATTTAACTGAAGATGTTGTAGTTGGCTTTGAATTTGCTTTATCAATTCAGTCGGTATTTGCTCTGGCTGATGTGTTGCGTTTTGTTTAGGGTCCGCAAACTTTTGATCCAGCTGGGGTAAATCTTCCAGTGATTCGGCCAGACGCCATAGACCTTCTTGGAGTAATTCTTTAAAGCTGGGCGAGCGAAATCCAACAGACCATGTTTGACAGCCTGCATCTAAGGCTATGCCATCATGGGCTACGTGGGGAGGTAGATACAGCATGTCGCCAGGCTCCAAAATCCATTCCTCTTCGCAGACAAATTTTTTCAAAATTTTTAATGGCAGATCAGAACGCAAGCTTAAATCGGTTTGCCCAGAAATGCGCCATTGCCTTCTACCCGACATTTGAATAAGAAAGACATCATAAGAATCAAAGTGCGGTCCCACCCCTCCGCCAACCCCTGCAATGCTGATCATTAAATCATCTAACCTAGCATCTGGAATAAAGCGAAACCACGATAAAACGTTCGCTGCAGCAGGGTGGTGCGCCTCCATCCCTTGAAGCAATAAGGTCCAATCTGACTTTTGGATTTTTGGAATCGATTTTTTGGGAAATGGACCATGCATAAAACGCCAAGGTTTGGATTGGATGAGCCTGGATTCCACATTTTCTTGATTGGCTAAGTCAACCAATTGACTGTAAGAAATAGGGCTATCAAGCGACTCATTATTGTGGGCGCATAGAGCGAATGCTGGAATCGCGCCGCGCACTAAGAGTGGCTTCTTGTGCCAATAGCGCTTCATAAACTCAGTGGGACTCATCCCGCCAAATAGCGCCCAGGGACGCTCTAGTGGCAGTTTTTGGGGTGCCCGAGGTGGTTGATAGGGCTGGCTCAAGTAAAATTACTCCTAAATGAAATGATGAGCATCCATCAACACGAATGCTGCCTCAGTAAGCTATTTAAAACGAATGTACGACAAATTGCGCATGAAGATTGAAAAAAATACTATCGTATCTTTAAGATACAAGTTAACAGACGCTCAAAATAATATTATCGAGGAGCCTGATACGCCGATGGTATACCTGCATGGTGGTTATGAGGGCACTTTTCCAAAAATTGAGTCTTTGCTAGATGGTCAGGATGTTGGTTACGAGGCGACAATTCAGTTGGAACCAAACGAAGCCTTTGGCGAATATGATCCCGAGTTACTCAAGATTGAACCGCGTACCCGTTTTCCAGAACCATTAGAAGTTGGCATGCAGTTTGAAGGCGTGCCTGATGCCCAAGATGAATCTGAGCAACTTAGTGCTTCTGCAGATGATGAAGATGAGCCATTGATTTATACCGTCACTGATGTGGCAGACAACCAAGTTGTTCTGGACGGCAACCATCCGTTAGCCGGAATGGCATTGCGATTTTGGGTGCAGGTTGAAGACGTGAGGGCGGCGACAGACGAAGAAATCGAGAATCGTCACCCTGAGGGCGCTGAAAACTTCGCCTTTGGCATGCCTGATAGTGATGCCGACGAGGAAGACTTCCTTGAAAAGGCGCTTGGGGCAGCCCAAGCACCGCGCACTCTACATTAAGAACCTGATTACTCCTTAAGCCATTCCTTAATGGCGCCAAGATCGCGTTTGGTTTCACTCGTTACGGCATCTTGAGGGGTGTTGTTGAGTTTGGCGAGTGCTTTCTCTAATTGAGCAATTTTTGCTTCTTGCTCAATCGTTGCATCAATCAAACCTTTGAGCGCCATCGATACAGGATCATCAACGTTAGGCGTAACGCCATATGCAGAAAAATATTCTTTTGTTTTGCTGTCGGCGCTTTGCGGCAAGTCGGGATGCAAAATTCGTGCAGGTATGCCAACTGCAGTGGCACCCGGTGGAATTTCTTTTAGGACAACCGCATTAGATCCAACCCGCGCGCCATCGCCAACTGTAAATCCGCCGAGCACTTTGGCGCCAGCGCTGACAACAACACCTTTACCTAACGTTGGGTGGCGCTTAACACCCTTATAAAGAGAAGTGCCTCCCAAGGTTACACCTTGGTAGATGGTGCAATCGTCACCAATCTCCGTTGTTTCGCCAATCACAATACCAAGACCATGATCTAAAAATACTCTGCGGCCAATTTTTGCGCCAGGATGAATTTCAATTCCAGTGATAAAACGTGCAACCATCGACAGCAGGCGCGCTATCCACTTCAGTCCCAAATTCCACAAAAAATGGGAGATGCGATGCAACCATACTGCGTGCAAGCCTTGATAGCAGGTGATCACCTCGAGGCGATTTCTTGCGGCTGGGTCGCGCACAATGATGGAGTCAACTTGGTCAAATAGGGAATTAAACATAACTAGATTCTAACGGGGCTAGCTTATTTTCTCAGGATCATCTGTTTAGCAATACCCCTGAGTAGATCAATTTCCTCCTTGCGAAGGCGACTGCGAGTAAACAGCGCCTCTAGCCGTGGCATGAGTTTTTTAGGGTTGGCTGGGTCTAGGTAGCCAATGGCCTCAAGACCGTCCTTCCAGTGGGCCAGCATGGCGGCAACTGCTGCAGGGTCTGCGAGGGCAGATACATCAAGGGGATCGTCAAAATCTGGCGAAACACCCTCAAGCAGAGTTTCTCTGAGGGTAAAGGCACACACCATGATGGCTTGGGCAAGATTGATAGAGGGGTATTCTGGGTTGGCATCCAACCATACTCGATGGGTGCAAAGTGACAAATGCTGGTTCTCAAGACCGGTTCTCTCAGGCCCAAATACGAGTGCAACTTGTCCTTGATGCCCGATAGTGTTGGCAATGAGTTTGCGGGCATCTTGCCAGTCCATGGCAGGCGGACCAAACTCTCTATCGCGACTACTTAAACCCATTACAAGCGCGCAATCTTGTATCGTGGCTTGAAGAGAATCAGATTCGATAGAGGAATCCAAAACGTCAGAGGCGCCACTGGCAAGGGAGAGAGCCTCTGGCTGTTGTGCGATCCCATCAATTTTTGGACTTACCAAACGTAGGTCTTGAAAGCCCATCGTTTTTAGGGCTCGGGCTGCAGAACCCACATTACCGGGGTGGCTGGTCTCTACGAGAACCCAGCGCAATAAATGGGCATGGTCGATATTCATGAGGTTCTGATAGGCTGTTTGATGAGAATAGGCGCAAATCGTTTAGAATCAGTGTATTAGCTTGATATTGTCATGCAAATCATTGCGTTTGCACCATTTTCAGGTTTGTTCTTATTTAATTTGTCCATCAAAACTATGCATCCCATGTTAAATGTGGCCGTGAAGGCTGCCCGTCGTGCTGGAACGGTGATAAACCGCGCTTCTTTGAATTTGGAGCGTCTTCAGATAGATCGTAAACAGCACAATGATTTTGTGACAGAGGTGGACAAAGCCGCAGAAGCGGCCATTATTGAAACGCTTAGTGAAGCTTATCCTACACACGGATTTTTAGCTGAGGAAACTGGCGAACATAATTCCAATGCTGAAAATGTATGGATCATTGACCCGTTAGACGGCACCACCAACTTCATTCATGGATTTCCGCAGTATGCAGTTTCCATTGCATTATCTGTCAATGGAGTGACTCAACAGGCAGTAGTGTATGACCCAACGCGCGATGAATTATTTACAGCTACGCGTGGAGCGGGCGCATATTTAGATCGTCGGCGTTTACGCGTAGGCAATCAGGATCGTTTAGCAAATGCTTTGATAGGCACAGGTTTTCCATATCGTGAAGATCAAGATTTAGAAAAGTATCTCAAGATTTTTGCAGACATGTCGCGCCAGTGTGCTGGACTGCGTCGTCCTGGAGCGGCATCTTTAGATCTGGCCTATGTTGCAGCTGGGCGCTACGATGGATTTTTTGAAAGCGATTTAAAGCCCTGGGATATGGCTGCTGGAGCCTTACTCATCACTGAGGCGGGTGGTTTGATCGGTACCTATCGTGGCGAGGAAGGCTTCTTAAAAAGTGGTGAGGTAATGGCCGGTAATCCTCGCATCTATGCGCAGATGGTGCAGTGCCTTTCTAAGTACTCAGCAACGTAAACCTCTAAAAACTTCTCAAGTTTTCACAAGATTAAGCGCTTGTACTCCTTGATCGTTAATCAAGAGTGCATTTGCTCTTGGGTGGGATCCTGCCGGTCGATCTAAGTCCCAGTCAGATAAAACCCAACGTTGCCAAGATAGCGTATCCGATTTTTCATGGTGATGCCCAGGGAGATGGGTGTGACCATGAATGAGTCGATTGCATTCGTGTGTTCGGAGGATGGCAGCACATGCTTCTTGAGTGACATCTGTCTTGGATGGCTGCTGAGATGATAAGGTTCTTAAGTGACGCTCATATTGAGCATGGCTATTGCTGCGTAGATGATTGGCAATTAATCTGCGCCATGTCAATGGCAGGTTGAGAAAGAGTTTTTGTAACCACGATTTTCTTGTCCAGCGACGAAAAGCTTGATATCCCATATCGGCAGTACAAAGAGCATCGCCATGGGAGAGGAGATATTGCTGACCAGCGATATCCACCAAAGAAGGGTCAGATATCAGTGTTAAACCTGTCTTCTTGATAAAGCTCGGTCCAACCAAAAAATCACGATTGCCGTGCATGTAATAGGTTTTCGTCTTGGTGGATAAATTGGCAATTGCGTTTTTAACTTCCCTAAGGAATGGGGAGGATGAAGCGGCATCATCCCCAATCCAATACTCAAATAGATCCCCCAATATAAAGACCGCCTCAACTTGTGCGGCATCTTTTTCGCAGAAGTCAAAAAAACGCTGCGCCGTCAAAGGCATTGACGGCGTCAAATGTAAGTCTGAGATGAGCAGGGCGCTCTTGTGCTGAGGAATCATTCCTCTAGAACAGTGGCTTTCTCAATGACGACATCTTCCGTTGGAACATCCTGATGAAAACCAGCGTTACCAGTCTTCACTTTGCGAATTGCGTCAACCACGTCCATGCCATCAGTGACTTTGCCAAAAACAGCATAGCCCCAACCTTGCGCATTAGGTGCAGTGTGATTTAAAAAGTCATTGTCATTGACATTGATAAAAAATTGAGCGGTTGCGGAATGTGGGTCGCTAGTGCGTGCCATAGCAATCGTGCCGCGTTCATTTTTCAGTCCATTGTTCGCTTCATTTTCAATTTGCGCGCCCGTGGACTTTTGCTTCATCCCGGCAGTCATACCGCCACCTTGAATCATGAAGTTATCGATCACACGGTGAAAGATAGTGCCATCGTAATGTCCACTTTTTACATATTGCAAAAAGTTAGCCACACTCTTGGGTGCTTTTACAGCATCGAGAGTGAGGGTGATGTCGCCTTTATTGGTTTTTAATAGTACTTTGCTCATTGCTTTGTTTGCCTTCTAGTGGATTAGTTAAGTTGACAGGAGTTTCACTGTTGGTTGTGGGTTTGGATGGCGGCAACACCCTTTTTGGGGGTGGTTTAAGAACATCCAATAATGCCTTGGCTCTATTGGTATATTGGCGCTGATTTGTGAGAGCCCCTTTAGCGGCACTCTCATACGCCTGCGCTCCGAGGCGAATATAAATTTCCCCTAAATTGGCCGACGCAATGACATAGGTTGGGCGAAGTTTTAATGCGAGCTCTAAATAATCGCGAGCCTCAATCCAATTACCTTGATTTGCTGCGATAGCCGCTAAATTGTTGTACGGCTCAGGTAGCTCTGGAAATTGCTGAGTAATTTCAATCAAGGATTTTTTTGCCTCACCAAATTGGCGCATTTCGATTTCAAGGCGCGCTTTTACAAATCGAATTTGAACGTTTCTTGGGGTCGCCTTAATCTTAGTGTTAATTAAATTGACTGCATCTTGATATTGGCGCGCTTTAATTAACCTTTCTACATCCGTAGGCACTGCATTTTTAGCTATTGGATCAGGCTCGATGATCAAAAAGGAGAGAAAGGGAATGGCAACTGTGTCAGAGAGTTCAGGATTGAGTGGGTCATATCCACTATCTGCTGAGAGTCTAGGTGGCTCGCTTGGGCTGTATCCACCAAGATAGGGCTCCAATTTAGTATCTTGCTTATTTAATGCGGCCATTTCAGCCACAGTACGTTGCTGTGCGGAGCTGCTACAACCGCTCAGGAATCCCGCACCAGCTGCAATAACAAAGAGGCTGGCTAGTGAGGGCTTAAGTGCTTTTATGGACGCAAACATAAGGGTGGGGGTGAAAAACTGGCTCATTCGATATACTCATCGCTCAGTCTAACAAATTAGTGCTTCTTTCTTCGTATTTATATAGTCTCATGCTGCAAATCTATAACACTCTGAGCCGATCCAAGCAGGTTTTTAAGCCAATTGAGCCTGGCAAGGTCAAGATTTACGTCTGTGGCATGACAGTTTACGACTTTTGTCATATCGGCCACGCCCGGGTGATGATTGTATTTGACATGGTGGTGCGGTGGTTCAGGGCCATCGGCTATGAGGTTCTTTATGTGCGCAATATTACGGATATTGATGACAAAATCATTAACCGCGCACTGGAAAATGGTGAGTCTATCTCTGCTCTGACCAATCGATTTATTGATGCAATGCACGCTGACTCTGATGAGTTAGGTTTAATGCACCCTGATCAAGAACCGAGAGCGACGGATTTTATTGTGCAAATGCAAGGGATGATTGGTAACCTCATTGAGAATGGGTTGGCATATCAGGCGGATGATGGCGATGTCAATTTCGCGGTTCGTTTATTACCGCGCTATGGTCAACTTTCTGGCAAAACACTCGATGAGCTCAATGCTGGAGAACGCGTTGCGATCGGCAGTGGCAAACGTGATCCACTCGATTTTGTACTATGGAAAAGTGCCAAGCCAGAAGAGCCGGCAGACACTCGGTGGAATTCACCATGGGGTGAAGGTCGACCTGGTTGGCATATTGAGTGCTCTGCAATGTCTTGCGATCTCTTGGGTAAACACTTTGATATACATGGTGGGGGTGCGGATCTGCAATTTCCCCATCATGAGAATGAAATCGCGCAAAGTGAAGGCGCCTTATATGGTCAAGGTCGCAAAGATGATGATGCCCCGTTCGTCAACTACTGGATGCATAACGGACACATTCGCGTCAATGAAGAGAAGATGTCCAAATCCCTTGGAAATTTCTTTTTGATTCGGGATGTATTGCAACGCTTTGACCCTGAGGTTTTACGATTTTTCATGCTGAAGGCACACTATCGCAGCCCCATTAACTACAGTGATGCGCAGCTTGAAGAGGCGCGTGCTGGATTAGTAAGACTTTACACCGCACTATCACAAGCGCCTGGTGCGCCTACCGTATCTCTTGAATCAAAAAGCGAGTGGGTGAAACGCTTCACGGACGCGATGAATGATGATTTCAATACACCAGAAGCGATCGCGGTGCTTTTTGAGTTGGCTAGCGAGGTCAATCGCGCACAAGATGGGGAAAAAATCGCTTTAGCAGGCGCCCTGAAGTCATTAGCAAACTCTTTGAATTTTTTGGTGCGCGAGCCGATCGCGTTCTTACAATCCGGATCAAAAGATGAGGCCTCCTTGAGCGCTGCGGAGATTGAAGAGCAAATTGCTGCACGAAAAGCTGCAAAACAAGCAAAAGATTTTGTAAAGGCTGATGCCATTCGCCAAAATTTGCTTGATCAAGGTGTCGTCCTGGAGGACAAGTCGGGCGGCATTACAGAGTGGCGTAGAGCATAGTGCCGACGGTTCTAGAAAAAACTCTGCTTGTCGAGTCTGCGCCTATCTATTGGGAACAGGCATGCCGCGAACTGATGAAGCAAGATCGTATTTTAAAAAAACTGATACCAAAATATGGATCTGGTTTTTTAGTCACCCGTGGTGATGCATTCACAACTTTAGCCAGAGCAATTGTTGGTCAGCAAATTTCTGTTGCCGCAGCACAAGCGGTTTGGGATAGGGTTCTCATCGCCAGCAAGAAAAAGATCAATCCCAAAAACATATTGTCACTCTCAAGTGAAGAATTAAGGGGTGCTGGGTTATCGGGACGCAAAGTGGAATATATCCGTGATTTAGCGGATCACTTTCATTCAGGACGCTTACATGCCAATCAATGGCAAGACATGGATGACGAAAGCGTGATCCGGGAATTGAGCTCAATTCGAGGAATTGGGCGCTGGACGGCGGAAATGTTCCTTATATTTAACCTAGTTCGTCCGAATATCCTCCCCTTGGATGACGTAGGCCTTCTCAAGGCTATTTCCCTCAATTATTTCAGTGGAGAGCCGGTTAGCAGGCATGAAGCAAGGGAATTGGCAGCCAATTGGGCCCCATGGCGCACGGTTGCCACTTGGTATATGTGGAGAAGTATCGACCCTATCCCGGTTGAATATTAAAATCAGACTATGAAAACGACTTTCCTGGATTTTGAGCAACAGATCGCCGAATTAGAGTCAAAGATTGAAGAGTTGCGTTTTGTGCAAGACGAATCATCGGTAGATATCTCCGATGAGATCAAGACGCTTTCTGAAAAGAGTCTGCAGCTGACAAAAGATGTTTATGCTAATTTGACTCCATGGCAAGTATCTCAAGTTGCTCGTCACCCACAGCGTCCATACACATTAGATTATGTGAGTGCTTTATTTACAGACTTTCATGAGTTGCATGGCGATCGTTCGTTCGCTGATGATCAATCCATCATTGGTGGTCTAGCACGTTTTGATAATCAACCATGTATGGTCATTGGTCATCAAAAGGGTCGCGATACTAAGGAGCGAGCATTACGTAACTTTGGTATGAGTCGTCCGGAAGGGTATCGCAAAGCAATGCGTCTGATGCGCCTTGCAGAAAAGTTTGGATTACCAGTGTTTACTTTTGTGGATACTCCAGGTGCTTTTCCAGGAATTGATGCTGAAGAGAGAAACCAATCTGAAGCCATTGGTCGCAACCTTTACGTTCAAGCTGAGCTTGAAGTTCCCATCATCGCAACGATTATTGGAGAAGGTGGATCAGGCGGAGCGCTAGCTATCGCTATGGGTGACGTGGTCTTGATGCTGCAAAACTCCACCTATTCAGTGATTTCCCCTGAGGGTTGCGCATCTATTTTATGGAAAACTGCAGATAAGGCTCCAGAAGCTGCGGAACAATTGGGGCTAACAGCGCAACGTTTAAAAGCCTTGGGCTTAATTGACAAAATTGTTGCTGAGCCGATTGGTGGTGCGCACCGAGATTATGACGCCATGATGGTGAACATGCGTAAAGCGCTTGCTGAATCTCTTAAAACCTTTGATGGCATGAAAACTGAAGCTTTGCTTGAGCGTCGTCATGAACGTCTAATGAGTTATGGCAAGTTCAAGGAAATCTCAGCAAAGTCCTGATTTTAGAAAACGAATTGCAGTTGCCTTAAGTGGTGGCCTCGATTCGGTTGTTCTGCTCGATACTGTTTGTAAAGCGGTAAAACAACATTCTCAGTCCGAAGTTTTTGTTTTTCACATTCATCATGGTCTACAAAAGGCGGCAGATGAATGGCTTGTTTTTTGTGAGAAGCTTGCCAAACACTATCAAGTGCCATTTGATTTTCGTTTGCTGCATCTAGATCAAAGTCAGGGCAATATTGAAGCGAGAGCAAGAGCGGGGCGCTATGAGGCATTAGCAAATCTGTGCGAGGACTATGGCATAGAAGATTTGTTACTCGCACACCATCAAAACGATCAGGCGGAAACAGTTTTATTGCAATTGATGCGTGGCGCAGGTGTTGCTGGTCTTTCTGGGATGCCCGAACTTCGTTATATAGCTGGAAAGTCCAAGCCAATGACGATTTGGCGACCATTACTTCATCAAAGTAGGGCAGAGCTAGAGGCGTATGCCAAAGAGCATCGTCTTCAATGGATGGAAGATCCGAGTAATCGTAATCGAAAATATCGTCGCAATGCCATTCGTAAAGACATTATTCCGAAGCTGGAAAAAATTCAGCCGCAGGTAGTAGCAAATATTGCTCGCAGCGCAAGCTTATTAAGTGAGGCACAAGGATTGCTAGATCGTTTGGCGCTTGAGGATGGTAAAGATATTCTGCAGCAAGCCTCTTTAAAGGTGAAGCCATTGCTGGCTAAAGCAAAATCTGACATGCCGGCCGCAAATAATATTTTGCGATATTGGTTAAAGCAAAATCATTTAGCTATGCCATCGCAAGAGCGGCTGGAAGCTTGGTGGCGCGACCTTCATTCTGCTGGCGCGGATACTCAACTCCAGTGGGTCCATGACGAACAAGAAATTCGCATGTGGCGTGGTCAATTGCATATCATTCCAGAGGCCGCAGGTCGATGGGTTTTTAAAACCATTAAAGCAACTAGTAAGCAGCCGGGTTTGCCGACTGCCTGGGTGAAAGCGGCCGAACGTGATGGGGTCATAGAATTCAGGGCAAGATCTGGGTCAGAAAAATTGCAGATTAGGCCCAATACACCGCGTAAAACCCTTAAAAATCTCTTTCAAGAAGCGGATATCCCCCCATGGCAGAGAAATGCACCATTACTGTTTATTGAGAACCAACTCGTGGCAGTGGCTGGGATTGGCGTCAGTTACCCGCATCTCGTACAGCAGGGGGCCAGAGTCTGGCCTGAGTGGGTGCAAAACCCTGTAAAATAAGCCCTTTTTAGACCAATGGGTATAGCCCATTTAACGACTCATAGACAGTTTTCATGGCACTTATCGTTCATAAATATGGTGGCACCTCAATGGGCTCAGTTGAGCGCATTGCAAATGTTGCCAAACGCGTTGCCAAGTGGATGCGCGCCGGCCATCAGGTTGTCGTTGTTCCCTCGGCAATGTCTGGTGAAACCAATCGTTTGCTAGGATTGGCTAAAGAAATTAATCCAGATGCCCATCCACGCGAGTTGGATCAAATCGCATCTACTGGGGAGCAGGTCAGCTCAGGTTTGCTAGCATTGGCGCTCATGCGAGAAGGTATTGATGCAGTGAGTTACGCCGGTTGGCAAGTTACTGTCCATACTGATTCTTCATTTACGAAAGCTCGCATCAAGAGCATTGATGATCAAAAGATCTTGAATGATTTGAAGAATGGACGCGCTGTCGTAGTGACTGGTTTCCAGGGTGTTGATCCTGAGGGCAACATCACGACTTTAGGTCGCGGCGGTTCTGATACCTCTGCTGTAGCAATGGCTGCTGCCCTAAAAGCAGATGAGTGTTTGATCTATACCGATGTGGATGGTGTTTACACCACCGATCCGCGTGTGTGTGAAGATGCGCGTCGTTTAGACAAAATTACTTTTGAAGAGATGCTGGAAATGGCCAGCTTAGGCTCAAAAGTATTGCAGATCCGTTCTGTGGAATTTGCAGGTAAGTACAAAGTTAAAACCCGTGTTCTGTCATCACTGACAGATCCATTGATGCCCTTAGACCAAGAGATGAAGTCGGGCACCTTGATTACATTTGAAGAGGACAGCACTATGGAAGCCGCCGTTATTTCCGGTATCGCCTTTGCGCGCGATGAAGCGAAGATTACCGTACTCGGAGTTCCTGATCGCCCAGGTATTGCATATCAAATCCTAGGTCCAATCGCTGATGCGAATATTGATGTAGACATCATTATTCAGAATCAATCAGTAGAAGGTAAAACGGATTTCACATTTACTGTACCGCGCGCTGATTATCAAAAAGCTTTGGACATTCTTAAAGGCACTGTGCAAGCACATATCGAAGCGAAAGAAATCTCTGGTGATCCGAAGGTATCCAAAGTTTCTGTTGTCGGTGTTGGTATGCGTTCGCACGTTGGGATAGCTAGCAAGATGTTCCGCACACTTTCAGAAGAGGGCATTAACATCCTGATGATTTCCACTAGTGAAATTAAAATCTCAGTGGTCATTGATGAGAAATATATGGAGCTCGCAGTGAGGGCTCTTCACAAGGCTTTTGAGCTCGACCAAAAGTAAATAGAAAGCAGGGTAAAGCCCCTTAAAAACGGTTATCCGTTAAACTGATGGGCGTTATAGCGGTAAATATGCAGTTTTAGAGTAGTAAAAAGGGTAGCAAAAAGTACGGAGACGTGGCCGAGCTGGTCGAAGGCACTCCCCTGCTAAGGGAGCATCGGGGCTAAAACTCTGATCGGAGGTTCGAATCCTCTCGTCTCCGCCAGTACTTTTTTCCATTTAAACCCAGCTTTTTAATAAAAAGCTGGGTTTTTTATTGCCTCTTCATAAATATAACCCATTGAATTTAAACAATAAATTTCATTTATTTGCATATTTTGTTGCTTAGCAGCAAATAATTGTTGCAATACAGCAAAATCTTTGTAACAATGGTGCATCGCAACAAAAAACGTTAACCAATTTTTAAAGGAATCATCATGTTTCAAACTCAATTAAACGATCAAATCGCTCAAGCTCAAGCTAAAGCTGTTGAGAATGCAAAACATTTGGCACAAGTAGCAGTTGAAAGTGCTCAAGAGTTGGCAGAAATCAACCAAGCTGCTGCTAAAGATGCATTGGCTGCTGCACAAGACGCTAGCTCACAATTGTTGGCAATCAAGGATCCACAACAATTGGCTAAATTGGCACAACCAGAAGCTGCTCAAGAAGCTGCTAAGTATGCTGCTGCTTACCAAGCTAAAGTAAACAAAGTTGTTCGTAACGGCAATAAAGAAGTTGCTCAAGTAGTTGACGCTTCTATCGATGATGCACGTGACGACTTAGTTAAGTTTGTTAAAGAAGCTACTAAGACTGCTCCTGCTGGTTCTGAGGCATTTGTATCTGCATTCAAAACTGCATTCGAAGCTTCTTTGCAACAATTTGACCAAGTTCGCGCAACTGCTACTGACGCATTCGCAACTTTTGAAAAGAATGTTGACGCTGCATTGGCAAACATTCAAGGTCAATACGCTGTAGCTAAGCCAGCTGCTAAAAGCCGTAAAGCTGCTTAATTAGTTCTTTTGAATCATAAAAAAACCGCCTCCGGGCGGTTTTTTTATTGCTTTGCCATTTATAAATATTAGTAGCTCGTACCATCAACGGCCATGAGATACCCTTTGATATATTGTGGTGGCACAAAGACAATGGTGCTAATGCCAGCTTTGGAAGAGAGGGTCAATTGGAAACCTTCCTTCATACTTTTCTTTAGGAATGCATCACTTAATTTAATAGATAGCAACTCCTTAAAAACGCATCCTCTTGCTTCGCATAGTCCCGCCTCCTTTGAGAGGACTTTGAATGACGCTACAGGTCCATTGAGTAGCGATGCAGAATCGTAATTGCGTACTTGCTTAAAGTAGGTCAGGTGGATTTGCAACTCATAAGACTTTTCACCTTGAGCGGTTTGCTCGCTTCGAAGATTAAACATTTCATAGGTATTGTCTTCATCCATTGAATTAATGGAGGGCCCCAGATAAGACTTTGCGCCAGATGATGTCGCAGTAACGATGGTGGAGTGGTATACATCATTCACCTCCCACGAGCTTATTTTTTTGTCGTTATTAGCGCATCCAATTAGCGCCAAAGATACTGCAATACATAGGGTAAGACGATGCATAAGAGACTCCTTTAATTGATCAAATCATACTATCTCCGAGAAATAACGCCATCTTTATCTGGAGCTTAGACTCCAATTCGAATCCTTCCTAGCGCATTGAATCGTGATCAAACCTAGGGTTTGTCATAGTATAAATACTATACTTCACAACTTCACAAGTTGTGAAGTTGTGATATAGTGTTGCTACTGGGAGATGAAATGAAAAGACAAGTACCGAAAACACATCAAGCTTTGGAGTGGATAGGAAAGGGCATGAGTGCAGCTCAGGCCGCTAGAAAGATGGAGATTTCAGAATCCAGTGTGTATGCCGCCCTTAGAAAAACAAGGGCTCGGGATATGGGTTGCTGTCCAACATGTGGTCATAAGATAAGGAACTAAGATGAAAAAGACTCTATTAGCAGTAGCAACTATCGGTGTCGCAGCATTTGCCTACGCAAATTCCAATACAGATTCATCAGCGTTAGTTAGTCAGCAGTGCAAGATCACTGCAGAGGCAGTTTCTACATTAAAGTCCTTGCAATATGGCAACACGTCGATTCGTAAAGATGTTGCTGGCTTAATTGACCGACATTTAAAAACCCCTGAGAACCGTGAGCTTGCCCACAAAAAGTTAAACCTCATGGTTGACGATAAATCCATTGATGCAGGGACTTTAGAAGTGAAGTATTGTTCTTGAGTCAAGACAGGGCACATGAATAGAATCGCGTTGTGCCCTGAGTGTGGCAATGCCAGGGGCATGTTGGATGCATGCCCTCACTGCGGCACAGCAACGCTGCCGCATTTAACGGTTGACACCGTTGAGCTCAATATAAAAGTAGGGAATCCTTCTGTTGAAGATGCGCTTGATCAATTGGCGCGAAAAATTAGGCTGCTTCAGGAAATGGGTGCTCGGGCTGTGGTCCTTATCCATGGCTATGGCTCTTCAGGAGAAGGAGGGCTCATCAAAAGAGGTGTTCATGAAGCACTTGAAAGTAATCGTTATGCTGATCGAGTAGATGATTATTATTTTGGAGAGCAAGTAGCCTATGGCAGTCCAACATGCAATACTTTGCTTAAACAAAGGCCTGGATTAAAGGCATATTTGAGACACTTTAAGACTGGAAATGCAGGTATGACAGTCCTAATATTGGGGTCTGAATCGAGAAGTGCTTAGAATAGCCAAGAAAAGGGAATTCTTATGACGACTAAAAAACCAGATCACCTGACAAGCAAAGAGCATATTGCCTCTAGTGCAGACCAATTAATTGGTGAATTTAGGGCGCTCATGGCAGACGCCGAAGCCCTCATTAAGGCAACAGAGGATCATCCCAGTGAAACCATTGGTTCAATCAGAAATAAGGCGCTTGAGACCCTTTCTGGTGCCAAGGAAAGCATTTCGAAGCTCGATGGTAATTTGACTGAAAAAGCAAAAGTTGTTGCAGAAGGAGCTGATGACTTTGTGCACCGTAATCCTTGGGAGGCAGTGGGCGTTGCCGCAGGATTGGGCATTCTCATTGGACTATTGATTCGCCGACGCTAGGTACTTATGTCTCAAGAAAATCTGCTTGCTTCTATTAAAGGCCTTGCCAGTACAGGCGTATCTATTGCTCAAACACGCTTAGAGCTTCTATCGGTTGATGCGCAAATCGCCAGAAATAAACTCATTAGTTTGCTGGTATTAATTATTAGCGCATTATTTTTTCTTTTCTTTGGCTTGGTAATGCTGGCCCTACTCATTGTCATATATAGCTGGGAATCTGACCGATTATTCGCTTTGAGTCTGTTAACGGCTGCATTTATAGGAATTGGTCTTGTGTTGGCATTGATCATCAGGCAGTCTATTCGTACTATGCCAAGATTGTTTGAGGCTTCTATCGCTGAGTTAGCAAAAGATAAAGAAGAGTTGTCCCGCTAAATGAATAATTCATTGCAAGCGTTGGAAAAAAGACGCCATATTCTTCAAGAAAGATGTAGTCATGAGCGTCGCGAGCTCGCAGTGCACATGGAACCTTGGGAAAAACCATTATCTTGGGCAGATAAAGGTATTGATGCTTTTCACTTCATCAAGGATAACCCTCTGCTGTGGACTAGCGCATTTGCAGCGCTAGCACATTACAAACCTAAGTTAGCAAGCAAGATTCTCGCTATGGGTTGGGGTGGTGTTAAGGTGCTTAAGAATATAAAGAAATTAGTGTAGAAAGGTTTATTGCTCAGCCTTATACCAAACTTGTGTTCTTCCGAGCATTGGCACCCCAATATAACCCCTGACATCCATCTTCTTGCCATCTTCAGTGCTGAGTTTGACTTTGTAATATTCACCTTCTTTAGGGTCTAAGATTTTCCCGCCAGCCCAGTAGCCTGGCTTTTCTTGTTTTAGGCCGCTCATAATTTTGAGGCCAATAATGGGCTTGTCTTTTAGATCGTCCTTACAGAGATTGCAGTTCACTAAAGGTGTTTCATTAGGCCGTGGAAAAGTTTTGATGATGATGCCTTCTAAATTTCCATTGACTTCTTCAATCTTGATGAGGGAAGCAGGTTGGTTAGTTTTATCATCAATCGTCTTCCAAATACCTATAGCTGGATCAATGTTTTGTGCGTATGCATTGACTCCAAATGCAAAGGCTAGGGTGCAACCTAGGGTGAGGTGTATTAAGCGTTTATTCATAGTGATCTCCAACATTGAGTGACATGAGTCGGTTAGCAAGCAGCAAAAATTCCAGCTGCACCCATACCAGTGCCAACGCACATAGTGACCATAGCGTGCTTTAAATTTCTTCTCTTTAACGCATGAATCGCGGTAGCTGCACGGATTGCTCCTGTTGCGCCTAAGGGATGCCCCAAGGCAATTGCACTACCTAACGGATTGACTTTGCTTGGGTCTAAATTTAAATCCCGTATTACTGCAAGCGATTGAGCGGCAAATGCTTCATTAAGCTCAATCCAATCAATGGCGTCTTGCGATAAGCCAGCAAGCTTAAGCGCTGCGGGGATGGCTTCTTTTGGTCCAATTCCCATGATTTCAGGGGGAACGCCTTTCACTGCGAAACTTACAAAGCGTGCTAGTGGCGTGAGTCCAAAGGTTTTGATAGCTTTTTCACTTGCTAGTATGAGCGCGCCCACACCATCTGATGTTTGCGAGCTATTACCAGCGGTTACCGTTCCTTTTACAGCAAAAGGAGATTTGAGTTTTGCTAAGCTTTCTAAAGAAGTATCCATTCTTGGACCCTCATCTTGATTGAAGGTATTCCACGCAATCTCTACTTTACCTTTTGCAATATCCATCTGGCGCTTGGCAATGTTCACAGGAAATATTTCTGAATTAAATTCACCGGCAGCCTGAGCTGCAATTGCTTTTTGATGAGATGCCAATGCAAATGCATCCTGATCTTCACGAGAAATTTTCCATTGCTGAGCAACTTTTTCTGCGGTAAGACCCATGCCATAGGCTATACCGATATTCTCATCGCCTACAAAGATCTCGGGAGATAGAGAAGGTGTATTACCACCCATCGGAACCATACTCATTGATTCAACGCCACCAGCAATCATGACATCTGCTTCGCCGACTCGAATGCGATCGGCGGCCATGGCAATCGCATTCAGACCAGATGAGCAAAAGCGATTAATGGTTACGCCGCCAACGGTGTTGGGTAAGCCACCTAAAAGAAGGCCTATACGAGCGATATTGAGTCCTTGCTGCGCTTCAGGCATTGCGCAACCAATGATGGCATCCTCAATTGCTGCTGGATCAAGCGTCGGAACTTGTTTGAGTGCATGCTGTAAAGCATTGCCCAATAGATCATCCGGTCTAGTATTTTTTAAGGATCCGCGCCCAGCCTTACCAACTGCGCTACGAGTGGCGGCTACGATATATGCGTCTTGTATTGGTTTCATTTGTCGTTCTTTCTATTAATTGCGAACAGGCTTGCCGTTCTGTAGGAGGCCCATGATGCGCTCCATGGTTTTGGGGTGCGCTATCAGCTCAACAAAAGCTTGACGTTCTAATTTCAATAGCCATTCTTCGGTAACCAGTGTGCCGGCATCTACATCGCCACCAGAAATAATCTCAATAATTTTTTGGGCAATATGTGCATCATGTTCTGAAATAAATCCACCATCGCGAAGATTGATAACTTGCCCCATTACAGTAGAGGCTACTGAGCGACCACCCACGGGAATCAGGCTCGGAATAGGGGGTTTATATCCGGAGTACCGCATTGCTTTGACTTCATTTTGTGCCAATGCAAGAAGTTCATAGACGTTGGGAACGATAATGTCGCCCTTTTGGAGATAAGCCATCTTCATGGCTTCTTGCGCCGATGATGAGACTTTTGCCATTGCTGCGTTTTCAAAAGAGGCCTTGGTGAAATCGAGATAATTTGTGCTTCCCGCGAGGCTGACACCTTGTGCGGCGCGAATAGCGGCTTCTTTTAATCCTCCGCCTGCAGGCAACAAGCCTACACCTACCTCTACTAAACCAATGTAACTCTCAATGGCAGCTACCCGACGAGCGGATTGCATTACGAGTTCACAGCCCCCACCAAGAGCGATGCCAGATACAGCGCTCACTACGGGTACTTGTGAGTATTTCACGCGCATCATAGTGTCTTGAAATAACTTGACGAATGGCTCTACACCAGCTGGTCCACCTTTCATCACCATTGGTAAAGCTGCCTCTAAATTAGCGCCTGCAGAAAATGGCCCACCTGGCGTACCCAGCTTTAAAGAGGATGGCTGCCAAATGACTAAACCAGCATAGCTTGCTTCAGCAAGTTCTACAGCTTTTTGAATACCGTTTAAAACATCAGGACTGATGGTATTCATTTTGGATTTAAATGAGGCAATTAATACATTCGGTTCATCCGGGGATACCCAGGCGCGCAGGTCTGGATTCTCGTAAATGGTGCTGCCCACGGTTTTTGGATCGGGTGATCCATCTCCAAATAACGGCGCTCTGAAACGTTGACGCTCATATACAGGTAGGGAGGAACGAGGAACGTAACGCATTTCAGATGCAGACCAGGAGCCCTTGGGAGTATGAAAGGCCTGGCTTTGCGCAACAGGCCCCTGAAAAAGCCAATCAGGTAAAGGAGTGTTGCTTAATGCTTTGCCCTGAGCAATATCCTCGTTGATCCAATTGGCTACTTGAGAAATTCCTGCTGCTTGCCAATCCTCAAAAGGGCCTTTATCCCAGCCATAACCCCAACGCATTGCAAAATCAATTTCTCTTGCAGATTGCGCTATATTTTCCAACTGAATTGCGCAGTAATGAAAAATGTCCCGATATATAGCCCATAAGAATTGGGCTTGGGGATCATCTGTTTCGCGTAGCAAGCTGAGTCGTTCGGCAATCGGTTTTTTGAGAATGCGCTCAACTAAAGGGTTGATGCTAGCTGTAGAAGGTTTGTACTCTCCTGATTGGGCATCAAGAACGAGCACATTTTTACCTTCCTTGCGATAAAAACCTGCTTTTGTCTTTTGACCTAAGGCGCCTTTCGATATGAGCTGCTTAACAACTTCTGGTACCTTAAAGAGTGTGGTGAATGGATCAGACTGCAGTGAGTCTTCCATTGTTTTAATGACATGCGCCATCGTATCAAGGCCAACAACATCACTTGTTCTAAACGTAGCGGATTTTGCGCGCCCTAATTTGCTGCCGGTGATGGCATCGACCGCATCAAATCCAAGACCAAATTTTTTCGCCTCCTGAAATACAGCCAGTATGGAAAAAACGCCCACCCGATTGCCAATAAAGTTCGGCGTATCTTTTGCTCTCACCACACCTTTGCCCATGGAAGTGGTCATAAAAGTCTCTAGAGCATCTAATACCTCGGGGGAAGTATTTTCTGTAGGAATTAATTCAAGTAAATGCATGTAACGAGGTGGATTAAAAAAATGCACTCCGCAGAATCGTTGCTTCAAGTCTCCAGAAAATCCTTTGCTTAACTCGCCAATCGAGAGGCCAGAGGTGTTGGTGGCAAAAATGGCGTGTGCAGGTATAAACGGCGCTACTTTTTCATAAAGAGCATGCTTCCAGTCCATGCGCTCAGCAATCGCTTCAATGATCAGATCGCAATCACCTAGTAGTGGGAGGTGGTCTTCATAGTTAGCCGCAGTAATCAGGTCCGCGCTGCTTGGCAAGCCGAGGGGAGAGGGCTTTAACTTCTTGAGATTTTCAATTGCCTTGAGTGCAATGGCATTCTTGTTGACAGTTTTACCATCATTGCTGGTAGTGGGTAGATCAAATAAGACCACTGGTATTCCCACGTTGACACAGTGCGCCGCAATTTGCGCACCCATCACGCCTGCACCTAGAACGGCGATTTTTTTGATATTTTTATTGGCAATCATTTTTATTCCTTTAAAACAATTCGACAGGCATTGTCATGAGGGGTTTGGATCCAGCACGAGCTTGCCTAATTAAGGTCGCTGTTTCCGGCAGTAACTTCGCAAAGTAAAAGCGTGCTGTAGCCAATTTGGCAGTGTAGAAGGAGTCACCAGACGCTTCCTTATCCAACGCTATCTTCGCCATGCGAGCAAATAAATAGGCATAAATGAGGTGTCCAACTACTCGCAAATAAGGAACAGCAGCAGCACCAACTTCTTCGGTATCAAGCATGGCTTTCATGCCAATTTCTTTTGTGAGTTTTTCTACTTTGCTGGCAATATCAGCCAAAGGGTCGATGAATTCCTGCATGTTTTTGCGCACGCCTTCATCTTCAATAAATTGCTCAATTATCTTGCCAAACTTAGTGAGCTTTTTACCCATATCACCAAGCACTTTACGTCCCAATAAATCGAGAGATTGAATCGTATTGGTTCCTTCATAAATCATATTGATTCGAGCATCTCGCACAAATTGTTCCATGCCCCATTCGGCAATGTAGCCGTGACCACCAAAGACTTGTAAGCCCTCATTGGTTGCGTTAAATGCGTTATCCGTCAGAAAGGCTTTCACGATGGGGGTTAACAAGGAAACCATTTCATTGGTTTCGGTGCGGACGGACTCGTCTGGGTGAGATAACTCTGTATCAATCATCAAGGCAACCCAATAAGCAAATGCGCGTGCGCCCTCTGCATAAGCCCGTTGTGTTAATAGCATGCGCCGCACATCAGGATGAACAATGATGGGATCGGCAACTTTTTCTGGTTCGGTGGCGCCTTTTAGGCTGCGCATTTGTAAGCGCTCTTTGGCATAAATGACGGAGTTTTGATAGGCAACTTCAGTTAAACCTAAGCTTTGCAAGCCTACGCCAAGACGTGCAGCATTCATCATGACGAACATCGCGTTAAGACCTTTATTAGGTTCTCCCACTAACGTGCCTATAGCTCCATCAAAGTTCATCACACAAGTGGCATTGCCGTGTATGCCCATTTTGTGTTCCAGCGAGCCACATGTAACAGCATTACGACTGCCGATAGAACCATCGGCTTGAATATTCCATTTAGGCACTGCAAATAGTGATATTCCTTTGGTTCCCTTTGGTGCATCAGGTAGTCGCGCTAGAACGAGATGGACGATGTTTTGCGCTAAATCGTGTTCTCCACTAGAAATAAAAATTTTTGTGCCAGTGATCGCATAAGTTCCATCAGGCTGTGGTTCCGCTTTCGTTTTTAAGATTCCTAAATCAGTGCCACACTGTGGCTCTGTAAGGCACATAGTGCCAGTCCATTGTCCAGAAACTAATTTATCCAGATAGATTTTCTTTTGTTCATCAGTGCCGTGTGCATGCAAGCACTCGTAAGCCCCATGAGAAAGTCCGGGATACATTGTCCATGCCTGATTTGCAGAATTCAGGGTTTCATATAGAGCGGTATTGATTAACTGAGGTAGACCCTGTCCACCATATTGTGGATCGCACGAAAGGGCTGGCCATCCGCCATCAATATATTGTTGATAAGCTGATTTAAAGCCCTCTGGAGTAGTGACAGATCCATCATCAAGTCGTTTACAACCCTGACGATCACCAATTTGGTTCAAAGGAAAAACAACCTCGCTTGCAAATTTACCGGCTTCTTCAATGATCTGATTGATAGTTCCTTGGTCGATTTCTTTGTGTGCAGGTAACTGGGCATAAGTCTTGTCTGCAGTAAGCAATTCATGAATGACAAATTGCATATCTCGAAGAGGGGGTGTGTATGTTGGCATATCAGTTCCGATAACTAAATGAAATGGTGATGTTGATGTATGGGTTGTGAATAGTTTTGCAAGAAAAAATAAGCAATAAATAACGTCTCAATGAGTTGCCTTATAGGTGCTCAATATTTGTTTAATTAATTTATTAGCAGTTGACAGGCTTTTGGGGTTGTCCAGGAAGCGCGAATCGTGATGGGCTCCTAGAACGATGCTATAGATTTGAAATAAGAGTGCATTCGCATCCACATTTTTTTGTAAATGACCAATGGCGATGGATTCTTGAATGGCGCGAAGTAGGGCAGAGCGCCACTGCTGGACACTTTTAATGAGTTCGTCTCGCACAATTCCGGGGCGATCATCAAATTCTGCAGCGCCTGCTATGAAGAAACAGCTAGAAGTATTTTCTCCAACACTCATCCGCAACCAGGAGTTAATCATGTGGTTTAGACGTGGCAAACCCTTTGGCTTTAATAGTGCCGATTGAAAAACCAACTCTTGAAAGGAGCGGTGATAGGCGCGCACCACCTCAACTTGTAATTCTTCGCGTGAGCCAAAGTGTGCAAAGACACCACTTTTACTCATATTTACCTTATCGGCCAAAGCTCCAATGGTGATTCCTTCTAAACCAGATTTGTTGGCAATATCTAATGCAGCATCAAGAATGAGTGTTTTGGTAAGAGATCCTTTTTTGGGAGATTGACCCTCAGCACTCTCTAAATTAACCCTAACTTGAATCATGTTTTTGTCTTTGTATGAACCAATGTTGTAAAAATAATACGATCGTTCGTTTATATTACCGTAAACCTAACTGAAGTAAATACGTCATGAATGACCCTATAGACCAAGGGATTTATGCTCTTTTATGGGTTGAGACAGCGCTAACTAGATGGTTAGGCAATATTTGGTGCAGCACAGCAATGTATTTGGGGAAAACCCGAGCATCACATTTTTATGAATTTCATTACATTGGCATTCAAGGTATTTAATCTACCTGACCACAATTAACTAAAAGGAAGAGACATGAAGCAATTCAAATTGACCGCAGTTGCACTCGCACTAACCGCTACTGCAGCAGGTTCTGCAATGGCCCAATCCGCTAAAGCAAATGCATGGGAAGGTGCGTATGGACAGGTTGGCGTTGGATTTGGCGTATTTAGCCCATCCATTAGTAACGGCACCCCAACTTATCCTAGGCCTTATTCAGCAATTCCTGCTGCAATGTCTACTTCTAGTATTAACAATGTCAACACTGGTCTAGTGAATTTAGGCGCCGGTTATAACTGGGGTATCAACGATAAATTTGTGCTTGGTATTGGTGCAACTTACTACCCAGGTGCAAGCTCTTCTGCAACCGGTACTCTGAGCGTACGTCAAACTACCGGCATTAGTGCCTACAACGCTCTTAACAGCTCTACCCAGGCTACCTATAACGTGAAGAACCTTTACAGCATTGTCTTAACACCGGGCTATGTGATTGATAAAGATAGATTGGCCTACGCTAAGGTTGGCTATACAGGCGCTACCATTGGTTTGTCATCCTCAGTATTGCCTTACCAAGAGACCAATCTTTCTGGCGTATCTCTTGGCTTAGGCTACAAGCAAATGGTGACATCTTCATGGTACGCATTCGGTGAGGTGAACTATGCTTCTTACGGCAAGACAACCACATCAACCACATCAACCAATGGCGTTCGTTTCAACAACGTTGGCATTGGTGGCACTGGTACCGACATCTTGGTGGGTGTTGGATATCGTTTCTAATTTGCATTGATTGCAAGCAAAAGCCCTCTCTCATGAGGGCTTTTTTATTGGACTAGTGTATTTTTAATATTCAAAATGATTAGAATGATTTCGTAGGGCGATACTGCATTTAGTGCATTCATAATAAATTTATATAAATATTTCGAGACAAGGTATCTAACATGGCCAATCCCTCAAAACCTTGGTTAAAAAACTATCCTGATGGCGTGCCGCCAGAAGTGGATTATTCGGGATACACCTCTCTCTTAGAGATGTTTGAGGAGGCCTTTACCCAATATCCTGAGCGTGATGCTTGCGAGTTTTTGGGTAAGCGCATGAACTATCGACAGCTAGATAGTCACTCAAAGCATTTTGCATCTTACCTTCAGTCGCTGGGACTTGAATCGGGTGCAAGAGTGGCCATTATGTTGCCCAATGTATTGCAATTTCAGATTGCGATGCTGGGGGTATTAAGAGCTGGATTTGTTGTGGTGAATGTCAATCCACTTTACACGGCAAGAGAGCTTGAATATCAGTTGAAGGACAGTGGTGCAAGCGCTTTAGTCATTTTGGAAAACTTTGCTCATGTTTATCAAGATGTGATGAAAAGTGCGCCCATCAAGCATGTAGTAGTGACATCTATTGGGGAAATGATTGGTTTAAAGGGCGCTATTGTTAATTTTGTCGTACGTAATATTAAAAAAGCTGTTCCCAAGTGGGATGTCCCGCAACATATAAGCTTTACCAGTGCCTTGGATGCTGGCGCGCGTCATCATTGGACTAAGCCAAATAAAACGCAAGATGATATTGCTTTTCTGCAATACACCGGTGGTACCACTGGAGTATCTAAGGGGGCGATATTGTTGCATCGGAACATTTTGGCGAATGTGCTGCAAACAGAGTTGTGGTTAGAGCCTGCGTTAAAGCGCAAGCCTGTTGGTCAGTTGGTGTTCTTGTGCGCATTGCCTCTGTATCATATTTTTGCATTGACTGCATGCTCAGTTCTGGGGATGCGCAAGGGCGGTTTGCTCGTACTTGTACCAAATCCTCGTGATTTCGATAGCTTTATTAAGCTTTTAAAGAAGCATCCAGATATCAATATTTTTCCGGGTGTAAATACCTTGTTCAATGCCTTATTGCATAAACCAGAATTTGCGTCTGTAAAGTTGCCTAACTTACTTGCAACAATTGGTGGTGGTATGGCGATGCAAAAAGTAGTGGCCGATCACTGGCAAGAGGTCACAGGAGCTCCTATCGCTGAAGGTTACGGTCTATCAGAAACTTCACCAGTAGCGTGTGTGAATTCTCCACTGATTGAGCGATTTACTGGTTATATTGGTTTACCTGTTCCGAGCACCGAAGTAGTGATTCTGAATGATGATGGAGTTGAGGTGCCTTTTGGTACACCAGGGGAGATATGTATCAGGGGTCCTCAAGTAATGGCGGGATATTGGAACAAGCCAGAAGAAACAAAGAATGTCATGACGGCGGATGGTTTTTTTAAGTCCGGTGATATTGGCATCATGAACGAAGATGGTTTTACCAAAATCGTTGATCGCAAAAAGGACATGATTTTAGTATCCGGTTTTAACGTCTATCCAAATGAGGTTGAAGAGGTTATTGCTTTAGTGCCGGGAGTGTTGGAGTGCGCAGTGATTGGTGTGCCCGATGATGATTCTGGAGAGGCTGTAAAAGCCTTTATCGTCAAAGCAGATGATGCTTTGACAGCAGAGGCAGTTCTCGAGTTTTGCAAAGAGCAGTTGACTAATTACAAGCGACCCAAACATATTGTGTTTCGCAAAGATTTACCTAAGACCAACGTTGGGAAGATTTTGCGTAGAGAGTTACGCAATCTATGAGGAGTAAGCATCTTCCTCAAGTGCTGCAGGGGTTGCGCATGCCCGTTATTGCCGCACCCATGTTCACAGTAAGTTATCCAGAATTGGTGAAAGCGCAATGTCGGGCGGGTATTGTTGGCTCCTTTCCTGCGTTAAATGCTCGCCCTGCGGAGCTCTTAGATGAATGGTTAACGCAAATTCAGGAGGAATTACAAGCTTATCAAGCCAAGTATCCAGAACGCAAAGTCGGGCCCATAGCGGTAAATCAGATTGTGCATGTTTCCAATACCCGCCTTGAGCGCGATATGCAAATCTGCGTGAAACATCGAATACCGATCTATATCACTAGTCTTAGAGCGCCTATTAAGGAGATGATTGATGCTGTACATAGCTACGGAGGCATCGTACTGCATGATGTGATTAGTTTGCGTCATGCAGAAAAAGCGCTTGAAGCTGGTGTTGATGGTTTGATTCTTGTAGCCGCAGGTGCTGGTGGACATGCGGGTGGCCTATCTCCTTTTGCTTTGGTTGGTGAAGTGCGAAAAATATTTTCTGGCCCAATTGTGTTGTCGGGCTCTATTAGCAACGGATCTGCCGTACTTGCTGCTAATGCTATGGGTGCAGATTTTGCTTATATGGGAACCCGGTTCATTGCTAGCCAAGAGGCCCATGCCACCGAGGCCTACAAGCGGGCTATTGTGGAAGCAAATGCATCGGACATTGTCTATACGGATTATTTCACTGGCATATTAGGCAATTACATTAAAAAAAGCATTGAGAATGCGGGTTTAGACCCAAATCATTTACCGGCTGGTGATCCAGGGGCGTTTGCCAAGCTTTCGCAAGAAAATAAAGATGGTGGTGCCAGCAAAGCATGGAAAGATATCTGGGGTGCCGGTCAGGGTGTTGGGCTCATAGATAATGTACCCACCGTAGCCCAAATCGTAGATACCTTAGAGCAAGAATATAGAGATGCTAAAAAGAGTCTACTGAGTTAGCAACCCTATTAAACACTCTAAAGGAAAATGTGATGTTGTGGATTGGCGCATTCCTGTTCTATTTGTACGGCGTGATTACTGTCATTGTCTTTGCGTCGGCGATTTTGCTGCTCATCCCCTTTACAAAATCTAATACGCGCTATCAAGTAGGGGTCATTTGGTGCAAGTTGGCCCTATGGGTACTATCAAAACTGTGTGGAGTACGGTATCGAGTGGAAGGTTTGGAAAATATCCCAAATCATGCGCATACACCATTAATTGTTTTAGGTAAGCACCAATCCGCATGGGAAACGATTGCATACCCAGCAATTTTGCCTAATGAGCTTTGTTTTGTATTTAAACGTGAATTATTGCTGTTGCCATTCTTTGGTTGGGCATTAGGCTCGCTAGGAATGATTCACATCAATCGAGGTGATCGCGAAAAAGCGCGCGAAGCTGTTGCAAAACAAGGTAAACAGTGCTTGGCAGAGGGTAAGTGGATCACTATTTTCCCTGAAGGTACAAGGACTCCAAGAGGTTCCGTAAAGCCTTATCGTCGTGGTGGCGTGCGTTTAGCGATGAGCACTGCAACGAATATATTACCTATCGCTCAAAACTCCGGCCTTCTGTGGCCACGAAATACGTTTGTAAAGCTACCAGGATTAATTACCGTATCGATTGGTCCCGTTATCACAGTGGCTGGAAAAACAGAGGATCAGATTCAGCTAGAGGTTGAAAGCTGGATTGAAGGAGAGATGCGCCGCTTGGATCCCACAGCCTATGAGCGGTAGTTTTAGCCAATAAAATTTGTATGCACATTGCAAACGAATTTGATTACATTGTGATTGGCGGAGGTTCAGCTGGATCGGTAGTCGCTTCGCGATTAAGTGAATCAGGCCAGGATTCTGTTGCTTTATTTGAAGCGGGCGGAAAAGGGAATAGTGTTATTGTGAGGACACCCCTAGCTGCCGTAGCAATGTTGCCAACGAAGTTGAACAACTATGCTTTTGAGACTGTTCCTCAGTCAGGTTTAAATGGACGTAAAGGATATCAGCCTCGAGGCAGGTGTTTAGGTGGATCATCGGCAATTAATGCCATGATCTATACCCGAGGCCATGCCTCAGACTATGACCACTGGGCGCAGCTTGGTAATGCCGGATGGTCTTATAAAGACATGCTCCCATATTTCATCAAGAGCGAGAGGAATGCGAACCTAAAAGACTCTTATCACGGCACTGATGGCCCATTGCAAGTGTCACATTTACGCTCTGATCATCCCTATCAAAATATATTTCTCACTGCGGCACAGCAAGTAGGTTTTCCTCTTTGTAATGACTTCAATGGTTCAGAGCAAGAAGGGTTGGGGATATACCAAGTCACGCATGTGGATGGTGAACGATGTAGCGCTGCAAGAGCGTATTTATTTCCCTATCTTGGAAAACGTCGCAACTTGTACATCCATACGAATGTATTAGTAGAGAAAATCGTCGTTGAATCTGGTCGCGCTATTGGCATCATCTATCAACAAAATGGCGTTCAACAAACTGTACGGGCTCGCAAGGAAGTCATCCTGTGTGCCGGGGCAATACAGTCGCCACAACTGCTTATGCTTTCTGGTATTGGGCCTAAGGAGCATTTACAGGAGTTGAATATCCCCGTAGTGATGGACCTGCCAGGGGTAGGTCAGAATCTGCAAGATCATCCAGACTTTATTTTTGGATATGAAGCAAAAGATATAAGTTTGGTTGGTATTTCCGCTGCAGGCACCTTGAAGTTGGCAAAAGAATTTTTGCGGTATTTAAAACTTCGTAGAGGTATGTTTGCCAGTAATTTTGCTGAAGCGGGAGGATTCTTAAAAACCGATCCCAGTTTAGTTGCGCCAGATATACAGTTGCATTTTGTAGTTGCTTTGGTGGATGATCATGCTCGAAAAATGCGCATGGGACACGGCTATTCATGTCATGTTTGTGTATTAAGACCATACAGCAGGGGGCGGATTAGATTAGCAAGTCGTGATCCTAGTGCGTCGCCATTCATCGACCCGGGATTCCTGTCAGATGAACGCGATATGGATACGATGGTCCAGGGATTTAAGCTCACTCGCCAATTAATGGACGCACCAGTGTTTCAGAAAATTCGCAGCCGTGAAGTATTCACATCACGTGCACAAACAGATCAGGATATTCGAGATCTGATTCGTCAAAGGGCAGATACCGTGTATCACCCGGTTGGAACTTGCAAAATGGGCAATGATTCAATGGCTGTAGTTGACTCCCGGCTTTGCGTAAAAGGTATAAAGGGCCTCAGAGTTGTGGATGCATCGATCATGCCCACATTAATCGGTGGCAATACCAATGCACCAGTAATAGCCATTGCTGAGAAGGCGGCCGATATGATTACTGCGGATCAAAAAGGCTGATTTAGGATATTTTTTTACGTATATAAAGCGTTTTAGTCACACGTGCAATGACTTCGCCAGTTGTGCTGAGAATATCTACTGAATAATCCTTCAATATTTTCTCTCCTGATTGTGCTTCATTGCGAATTTCATCAATTTGCTCTTGGGTAATATGAAATCGCGCGCTCACATTCGTCCTACCGGGCTTTAAGAATTCAATTTTTGCAGCTCTATCCCAAATGATGTATTCCTTGCCAAGATTCTGAGAAAACATCATCATAAAAAATGGATCGGTCATGGCAAAGAGGCTGCCACCAAAATGAACGCCAACAATATTGCGGGTTAATAATCGGTACTTCAGGGTTACTTTAGCGCTACGAAAATCATTGCTGATTTCATCAACATGAATACCTGCGCCCCAAAAAGGGGGCCACAGATTCATGCCATGTTTTAGTAAGCTTGCATTCACTGTTTCAGATCTCTGTATTTATTTATTTCTTGCCAGGAACTTTTCCGATGATGTTGGGCGCTCTTAAAAAATCAAAATCGACCCCTTGATCTGCCTGTGTGACGGTATCTAAGAAGAGTTTTTTGTAGCCGCGCTCAGCACTAGGCACTACAACTGGATTTTCTTTTGCTCGTTTTGCCAATTCTTCATCAGAAATTAATAAACTGATTTCACGTTCTTTAACGCTTAAACGAATGCGATCACCACTTTGGACATATGCTAATGGTCCGCCTACTGCAGACTCTGGAGTCACATGCAGCACAATGGTGCCATAGGCGGTACCACTCATACGACCATCAGAGATGCGAACCATATCTTTCACGCCAGCGCGAGCTAACTTCATGGGGATGGGAATATAGCCTGCTTCAGGCATGCCTGGAGCGCCTTTTGGGCCAATATTCTTGAGCACCAAAATATCCTCTGCTGTGACATCTAAATCAGGGCTATCAATACGATTGGCTAAATCTTCGGCATTCTCAAATACGACTGCACGGCCCACATGCTCCATGAGTTTTTCATTGGCAGCCGATTGCTTAATGATGGCGCCACCCGGTGCAAGGTTGCCATGCAATACCGCAATACTGCCGCGCGGATAGATGGGTTTATCAAAGGGGCGAACCACATCTTGTTTAAAGCTAGGAGGCGCTGCATCAATTTCTTCACCCAGGGTTCTGCCAGTGACAGTCATTGCGTTCAGTTTTAACAAAGGCTTGAGCTCACGAAGAAGGGTGGTCATACCTCCCGCATCATGAAAGTTTTCCATATAGTGATCGCCCGATGGCTTCAGATCGAGCAATACTGGGGTTTCATTGCCCATATGATCTAAGGCGTTTAGATCAATTTCTAAGCCCATGCGCCCAGCAATCGCTGCTAAATGCACTATGCCGTTGGTTGACCCGCCAATAGCCAATAACACTCTCATGGCATTCTCAAAAGCATCGGCTGTCAGAATCTTGTCAATGGTTAAGCCATCTTTGGCCATTTGAACAGCTCGAGTCCCTGTCTCCTCTGCAATGCGAATGCGATCGGCAGTCACTGCGGGTGGTGAAGCGCCGCCTGGAACAGTCATTCCCAAAGCTTCTGCAATGCAAGCCATGGTGCTGGCTGTTCCCATCACAGAGCATGTGCCAACACTAGCCACTAACTTTTCATTGACTTCATCTTTTTCGATAGCATCAATCTCGCCAGCACGAAATTTTCCCCAATATCTACGACAGTCAGTGCAAGCGCCAACACGTTCAGAATGATGTGACCCGGTAAGCATTGATCCAGTAATGAGTTGTATAGCAGGCAAACCAGCAGAAGCGGCTCCCATTAATTGCGCTGGCACCGTTTTATCGCATCCACCAATCATGACCACTGCATCCATCGGTTGAGCACGGAGCATCTCTTCTGTATCCATCGACATGAGGTTACGCAAATACATACTGGTTGGAGAGGCAAAGCTCTCATGTATTGAGATAGTGGGAAAGTCCATAGGTAAGCCGCCGGCAAGCATCACTCCGCGTTTGACCGCCTCTATGAGTTGCGGCATATTGCCGTGACAAGGGTTATACGAACTGCCTGTATTAATAATGCCAATGACGGGGCGATCTAATGCACTATTGGTGTAACCTGCGCCTTTGATAAATGCTTTGCGTAAAAAAAGAGAAAAATCTTTATCGCCATAACTTGTTAAGCCTTTGCGAAGACCCTGTTCGGTAGGGCTCTTATCTTTTGGTGTCTTAGTCATGGTTGTCTCTTATAGTCTTTGTATTAAGCTGATTGTATTGGCGTGTATCGTACACTTAAGGAGTGCCACCCCAACGATATTGCCATGAAACCGCTATCGCGTTATAGCTAGTATCTGTTTTTGAGTAGACCCCTTTCCCGCCAGTAATGCGGATGGAGTTTTGTCTATCAATGGGGTATGAGAAGGTGCCACCAAAGCGCCAATTTTCTTGAATGCCGTTAACAGCTAGCCCGTTCACATAAGTTTGACCGCCAGTGAAGTAAGTAAGGTCAGCAGAAATCCAGGCAGTATTAGGGAAGTAGTAGATTGCATGCGTCTCGCCCGAATAGATTGGATTTTGAGATAGGGTATTGTTGCCCATGAAATTATTATTGCTCGTATAGATCGTCGCCATACCAGCCAATTCCAATCGCCATGGTCCAAGTGCTTGTGAAAAACCCATAGCAGGCTGAATAAGGGAACGATTTGCCCCTACATTAATCATTTGGCTACTGTTGTACTGTCCCCAAGGTATGGTTGCTGCTACACTCGCACCGATAATTAAGTCCTGCTGATAATTTTTGAATTCACTATTGTTGAGTGCAGGCGCCCCATAAAGATTGAATGAGGCCTTGATCATTGGATCAGAAAGGCCTTCGGCTGAAGCATTAATCGTTTGTCCACCTAGCTGACCCGTACCGGTGAGCTCAGAGTAGGGTAGTAGGAGTGTGATGCGACTAGATTGCCCGCCGACATCAAGGACGTGCGTCAAGCTCAGTGCTTGAGTATTTAGTGTATAGGTTCCGCTCTTGGCTTGCGCAAGTCCGCCGGTGACAAAGTTCATGCCAATTGGCGCATTAGAATAAGCGCGCGCTTCAATTTCTTGACTATAGGCATTCCCACATATGACTGAAATGACGAACGCCATGAGCAAAGGTGGCATGCGAACCAGCATACTTAGCGCGCGGAATAAAGACGGATCCATCACCAAGTCTATTGATCGGCAATGTTTTTATTGCCAAATAACAAGGCGATGAAATTGTCTTTGCCCATTAAGATTAAAGCGCCAGTAAACACGAGGTAGGGAACGACGATTAGCCAATATAGGATCGACATAGCTAGGATTTTTAATGGATCGGATTGACCAAAAGCGGCCAAGGATTCAATAAAGTTCCTACCATGGATAACGCCATCAATTCCTGCTTCAAGATAGTTGAGGGCTAAAACTATCATCAGATAGATTAATGATTCTATAAGCAGTGATCTCACAATGCCATGATGTTTGGTCACTTTAATGGGAAAAATGGCTTGTCCAACAAGCATAAATTTTGCAGTGATTGCAGCCTTGACGATCGCAAAGCCAAATATCGATAATGGAATAGGGCGTTCCTCAAGTGCCGTTACTGCTAAAAATGCAAGAGCGCAAAACCACAATCCAAAATAGATTGATAAAGCAAATGCTTTTTTTGCTTCCTCTATAAGTGCTTCTTTGATATTGCGTTTTGAAGAGGGTATTGGAGGCGCGGTCATTTCAAGCGGCAAAGCTTATGCATTGCAACAGGATTCACCGCTTGAGCAAGATGCAGTGCTTTCCATAGGGGCAGCATCTTGAGTGTAGCGAGCAATGTACGCTTTTTTACTTTTCAGATTGAGCTGAATCCAAACAAAGTGCCCAGATCCTGGTGCAACACTAATAGGCTCACCTTGCATATTCCACATGGACTCTAAGGTGATGTCTTGGTTGCCACTTGGCTCAATCACTTCAAGTTTGTCACCCACTGAGAAACGATTCTTCACGTCGATCTTTACTCGGCCAGTATTTTGATCAACTTCTAAAGTTTCGCCAACATAAAGACTTCTGCCTGAGAGAGAATGGCCGCGCATATAGAGTTGATACTCTTTATCGTGGTGGCGCTCATAAAAACCATCGGTATAGCCACGATTTGCCAATCCCTCTAGATTGCCTAGCAAGGCGGTATTAAATGGTTTACCAGCTACTGCATCATTCATTGCAGCGCGATAAGCTTGACAGGTGCGCGCTACGTAGTAAGGGGATTTAGTGCGACCTTCAATCTTGAATGAGTCAACTCCCATTTTTGTTAATCGCTCAATATGCTCGATTGCGCGTAAATCTTTGGAGTTCATGATGTAGGTGCCATGCTCATCCTCTTCCATGGGCATCAAGTCATCAGGACGGCGAGACTCTTGCAGCAATACCACATCACCGCTTTGGTTTTGTTGGCCTGGTTTGACTTTATAGTCCCAGCGGCAAGCATTAGTGCAGGCTCCTTGATTAGAGTCGCGATGAGACATATATCCCGAGAGGAGACAGCGTCCGGAGTAGGCAATACATAAGGCACCATGGACAAAAACTTCTAATTCCATCTCTGGACAATCCTGTCGCACTTCCTCAATCTCATCAAAAGAAAGTTCACGGGAGAGAATGACCCGACTGATACCAACAGAGCGCCAGAATTTAGCAGATGCACCGTTTACTGTATTGGCCTGAACGGAGAGGTGAATCGGCATATCTGGCCATGCTTCTCTAGCCATCATGATGAGCCCTGGATCTGACATGATGAGCGCATCGGGTTTTAATGCCACTACTGGAGACATATCCCGAATATAGGTGCGGGTCTTAGCGCCATGCGGAAGTAAGTTGGATACCAGATAAAACTTTTTGCCTAAATCATGGGCAGTATCGATACCTTGCTTGAGAACCTCAATTTTTCCAAAGTCATTATTTCGGACTCTTAATGAATAGCGAGGTTGACCAGCATAAATTGCATCCGCTCCGAAATCGAAAGCGGTTTCGAGCATCTGTAAGCTGCCAGCAGGAGCAAGGAGTTCCGGTGTTTTCATGATTGAAGCATTTTAATGCTGGCCGAGGTATTTTGCCCGTCTCATCCAGGATTACTGGTGTATTTGAGGCTAATTGTGATGTAAGGCGAATGAAAGCTGTTCCGCCATGAAAAAAGGGCCTAGATTGCTCTAGACCCTTATCGCATTTGGCTCCTCGACCTGGGCTCGAACCAGGGACCTACGGATTAACAGTCCGGCGCTCTACCGACTGAGCTATCGAGGAATAAGCCGATATTATAGCAAGATGCAATCACTACTTCCTACTTCTGTGCAGATCCCTAAAGTACTGACCATTGCTGGTTCGGACAGCGGTGGCGGGGCCGGTATTCAGGCCGACCTGAAAGTCATCACTGCTTTGGGTGGCTATGGGATGACGGTGATTACCGCCATTACTGCCCAAAACACCCTGGGCGTGTCTCGCATTCAAGATATAGATCTTGATGTAGTGGAGGCTCAATTGGATGCCGTGATGACAGACATTGGCGCTGATATTGTCAAAATCGGCATGTTAGCAAGTCCCGAAATTGTTCAGGTAGTAGCGCAAGGGTTACGTAAACATGGCATCAAAAGAGTGGTCTTAGATCCTGTATTGCGGGCCACTTCGGGTGCAAGTTTGGGGGGTGATGATACTGCGCAAGCAATGATCAATGAGTTGTTTCCTTTGGCTACACTCATTACACCAAATTTAGATGAAGCTTCTTTATTATTAGGTCGCGATATTCATGGTCCTAATGATTTCGCTTTGGCCGCTCAAGAATTACTTGACTTAGGTCCGCAGGCTGTTTTGATAAAAGGCGGTCATCTCGATGCCAGTCATACACAAATCACAGATTTCTTAACATGGCGTTCCGTTGAAGATCATCTAGAAGTTGTGCAATCAAAAGTGTTTAAACACTATCGCGTCAATACTACTAATACTCATGGAACAGGTTGTTCTTTGGCAGCTGCCATTGCCACTTATTTAGCGGGCGGGCATGATTTAGAGCATGCTGTTGCAAAGGCGATAGCCTTTGTTGAAGCAGGATTAGAGGCGGGTAAATTCCTTAGCATTGGCGAGGGTCCTGGGCCCTTATGGCATATGCATGATTTCTTTCCAACCGCATTGCGCAATGAAAAAGATATTCTCTAATCAATAACTAGACCAGATCTAAGCCTGCATCAATTCCTGTAAGTGCTTAACGGCAGCTTTTGGATCCTTTGCTTGTGTAATTGCTCTCACTACAGCAACAGAACCAACACCACTCTTGGCAACAGCATGAATGCTGTCTTGATCTATGCCGCCAATTGCCACTAATGGATAGTGACTCATGAGCTTGGCATATTGATATAGTCTGCCTAATCCTTGCGGGGCTGTTGGCATCTTTTTAAGGTTAGTCGCAAAAACAGCGCCCATAGCAATATAGCTAGGGCAAAACCGATCTGCATGAGCGAGCTCAGCGTAACCATGCGTACTGATTCCCAATCTTAATCCTGCAGCACGAATTTCTTCTAGATTGGCTGTTTCAAGATCTTCTTGTCCTAAATGCACGCCATAAGCCTCTGCATCAACGGCTTCTTCCCAATAGTCATTAATAAATAGCAGAGTTTTGCTGCCCTCAGTAGCCTTAACAGCCTCTTTAATTTGTTTGCGTATTTTGAAACGATCTTCTGATTTGTAACGTAACTGTACGGTAGGGATTTCGGCTTCAACCATGCGCTTTACCCAATCCGCGTCGGGCATCACGCCATATAGTCCTAGACGCTTTGGACATTCCTTAAAGGCATTTGGATTCATATTGCGCGTCCATGGCAGTAAATCAAAATGCTCAGGTCTACTTGGCCATTTGAATGGATTAAATCCTCCATCTTGCAATGTCATGCGCGACCATGCCCGACCTAAAACTTTGGCGTCTTCCTCAATAAATCCCATTTCAACAGCTGCAAGTGCACCAGCGAGCTCGTAATGATCGACCGCAGCTTCATTATCAATGCGCGGAGGGGGTGAGCCAATAGAAAATTTCGGAATAGGAATACATAAGTCATCTTGACGATGAGCCTGAATAATTTGATCAGCGAGGTCGCGAATGAGGCTCATATTTTTATCCTCACGCTTGATGCCAGAAAGGGGTGCCAACCAAAGGCGTGCTGGCCTGTGCAGATTCTTGTGGCTTCATTGCGCCAGAAAGATAGGCAGTGCGCCCCGCGGTTACTGCTGTTGAAAATGCCTCAGCCATTGCAATGGGATCATTAGATAGCGCAACTGCTGTATTTAACAGGACTGCGTCAAATCCCCATTCCATAACAGTGCAAGCATGTGAGGGTAGTCCAAGACCAGCATCCACAATCAGCGGAACTTGAATGCGATCTCGTAGTAATTTCATGGCGTAGGGATTCAGTGGTCCTTGCCCTGTACCAATTGGCGCAGCCCATGGCATTATTGCTTGGCAGCCAGCGTCCACTAAACGCTGACAGACAATTAAATCTTCGGTGCAGTAGGGGAGCACTTTAAATCCATCTTTAATGAGGGTTTGTGCAGATTCCACAAGACGTAAAGTATCTGGCTGAAGAGTGTAATCATCGCCAATCAGTTCCAGTTTGATCCAATCTGTCTCAAAAACTTCTCGGGCCATTTGCGCAGTAGCAATTACTTCTTGTGGGCTATGACAACCAGCGGTATTGGGTAACACGGGCACTGCCATTTTCTTCAGTAAGTCCCAAAAGCCGCTATGCGCATCTGTGGTACTGGTACCTTGTCGACGAAGACTCACTGTAATCATGGCAGGATGCGAGGCGCGGACCGCATCTTCGAGGACTTGTGGCGATGGGTAGCGCGAAGTGCCTAGTAATAAGCGACTTGAAAAGCTCTCGCCGTACAACACGAGCGCATCAGCACTATTAAGATTATTGGGTAAAGGAGCTGTCATAAATATTTCAAACACTTAGCCGCCGGTCACGGGGGCGATCACCTCAATTTGATCATTTTCATTCAATGCAAATTGCTGATATTGCGTCTTCGGTACAAAATTTAAATTCACGGCAACCGCAAACGGTGGTTTGGCATCAATTAAAGAGAGCGCATCAGCAATGACGCTCTGATTGGGCATTTCATACTCTACTTGATTAACAATTACGCGCATAGACTGGACTCATGGGTGCTGATATTGCTCGTAATGGATAACCCAAGATCTAAGGCTGTATTGCTTTGGCCTTGCTCTAAAACTTCGAGGGCACAATCCATTACGGCAGGAGAAATCATAAATCCATGACGATATAGGCCATTGATCATGATCAAATCTGCCAATCCTTTTTCTTTTAGAACCCGGATTTCTGGAAGATTGTTTTTTAAAGTGGGGCGACACTGCGTGGTCATTTCCAAAATACGAGCCTCTGCAAAACCACTATGTACGGTGTAAACAGCGCTGAGTAATTCCATCGCAGAGCGAACGCTCATATCAGATAGATCCTCAGACTCAATTTCTGTGGCGCCCACTACATAGATGTCATTTTCTTTGGGCGCAATATAGATGGGATAGCGAGGATGAATTAAGCGAGTGGGACGACGCAATTTCACTTCGGGGGCGTATAGTCGGACGACTTCACCTCGGACCCCGCGTAAGCTATTAAGGGAGCTGGCCCAAGCATCCTTGGCGCCATTTCCACGGCAATCGATGACGCAGTCATACCTATTTTCAGTGCGCAACTGATGTGGATCAACCGCAGCATTCCAGTGGCAATTGACTTTAAGTAGCTGTAATTCTTTGAGCAAACTCTCTAAGAGCTGTCGATTGTCTAGCTGACCCTCATCAGGAAGAAACAGCCCTTGCATAAAACGCTCAGCAACCCCTGGTTCAATCTGGCGTATTTCGCTGTTCGTTAGCTTTTGAGGAAAGGGTAATTGCGAGTTATGGCGACAATTTTTTTCAAGATGATTTGTAAAGCGTTCTGCTTCGCTTACATCTTGACTGTGCCAAACGATGAGGGTGCCTTCTTGCTGAAAAAATACGGGATGAGAGAGCTGTCCAATGCATTCTTTCCAGCGAGGCAAGCTATACATTCCCATGCGTACTACTGAGTCTTCAGTAATCGCCGATTCTGCTAAGGGAGCTAACATGGCGGCAGCAATACGTGCTGCCGCGCCACCGCCATCGGCTCTTGCTTTATCAAATAGGTCAACCTGAGCTCCTCGCTGTGCAAGCGTGCATGCTAAAAGTCGGCCCATTAGGCCGGCTCCCACGATAGCAAACTTGCGAAGGCGAAGATTTGATTGAGTCATCGGGTTTATTGATAAATCTCGCTGCCGCGCTTGCGAAATTCAGCAGACATTTCTTGCATGCCTTTTACAGCGTCACTCTCTTGCGCAATCGGGATCACTTTGGCATCCAAGCTGGCCGCATAATCGCGGACTTCTTGAGTGATTTTCATTGAGCAGAATTTTGGTCCACACATAGAGCAGAAGTGAGCAATTTTTGCGCCCTCTGCTGGTAAGGTGGCGTCGTGATATTCGCGGGCTCGTTCTGGATCTAAGCCAAGATTAAATTGATCTTCCCAGCGGAACTCAAAGCGAGCCTTAGAAAGCGCATTGTCCCGCACCTGAGCACCTGGCAAACCTTTGGCAAGATCAGCACCATGGGCAGCAATCTTGTATGTGATGATGCCTTCTCGTACATCTTCTTTATCTGGTAAGCCCAAGTGCTCTTTAGGTGTGACGTAGCACAGCATGGCGGTACCATACCAACCGATTTGTGCTGCACCAATACCGCTAGTGATATGGTCGTAACCTGGTGCAATATCGGTGATCAAGGGTCCCAGGGTGTAGAAGGGCGCTTCCAAGCAATGCTTGAGCTCTTCTGTCATATTTTCTTCAATGCGTTGCATGGGAACGTGACCAGGACCCTCAATCATGACCTGCACATCGTGCTTCCATGCCTTGGCAGTTAATTCTCCAAGTGTATGCAGTTCGCCAAATTGGGCTGCATCATTGGAGTCAGCAATACAACCAGGTCGCAAGCCATCTCCCAAGCTAAAGGAGACGTCGTAGGCTTTCATGATTTCACAAATCTCATCAAACTTGGTATACAAAAAGTTTTCTTTGTGATGCGCTAGGCACCACTTGGCCATAATCGAGCCACCTCGAGAGACGATGCCAGTAATACGGTCTGCAGTCAGTGGAACGTAACGTAGAAGAACCCCAGCATGGATAGTGAAATAATCCACGCCCTGTTCAGCTTGCTCGATGAGCGTATCTCGGAACATTTCCCATGTCAGATCCTCGGCAATGCCGCCAGTTTTGTCTAGCGCTTGGTAAATTGGCACAGTGCCGATGGGAACTGGTGAGTTACGAATAATCCACTCACGGGTTTCATGAATATGTTTACCAGTCGACAAATCCATAATGGTGTCTGCGCCCCAGCGTATAGACCAAACCATTTTTTCCACTTCCTCGTTAATCGATGAAGTCACAGCAGAGTTCCCTAAGTTGCCATTAATCTTGACCCGAAAGTTGCGGCCAATAATCATTGGCTCAAGCTCTGGGTGGTTAATATTCGCGGGGATGATCGCGCGACCTGCGGCAATCTCAGAACGTACAAATTCTCCTGTGATGATCTCTGGCAGGTTGGCTCCATAGCCTTTCCCAGGATGTTGCTTTAGTAGTTGTTTGTAAGCAGGGTCTTTGCGCAGTTGCTCGAGACCCATGGATTCACGTAAGGCGACATATTCCATCTCAGGGGTAACAATGCCTTTGCGAGCGTAATGCATTTGACTCACATTCTGTCCCGCCTTTGCAACCCGTGGGGCACTGATGTGGGCAAATCGTAAATTCTTAGTCGCCTCATCATTAGCTCGTGCCACGCCATATTCTGAGCTGGGTCCAGCAAGCTGTTCTGTGTCATTGCGCTCGTAAATCCAAGCATCACGTAAGCGTGGCAATCCTTTTTCGAGGTTAATCACTACATCAGGATCGCTATAGGGGCCAGAAGTGTCATAAACCGGTATGGGGGGATTGGAAACCACTTCTTCACCAATACGAGTTGGTAACTGCTCAATCATACGAATCGGTGCTTTGATATCTGCGCGCGATCCCTGGAGATAAGTTTTTGTAGATGCAGGGTATGCAAATTTTTGACCGAAGTCACGCTCCAAGCTTTTTAGGCTGGGGATCTCATGTTTGGTTTTTGGGTTGCTTGTACTCATGTCCATCTCCTGATAATTTTGGATGGACGAAACCGGGTGCCGGTCTGATGTAACTCCCCACGCCAGCATTATCTGGATCGGGTAATAGGGTCTTTCTCAGCGCCTTTTGCTCAAACAGCAAAAGGGCACCCCTGTTTCATCCTTAGGGAGAATTTAACCACGAAATAGGTTTTGAATGTAAGACGCCTATCAGGGGCGCTTCGCTAGACGTCAAAAGCCTACTTATTGCGGCGCAAAATGAAATCTGCCGTTACAAAAGCGGCATCAATAGTGAATTCATCAGCCAAGATGCGGGCGGCTGCCTCAGCATAGGAAACTTCGATAAATCCACTCACTTCACCATCATGATTGGTCGGAATAAAGTTAGTAGTGAGCTCTAAGTCATAAATAAAAAGCTGCTCATCATGAAAACCTCGCGATGGAATGGGGCGACGCATATGAATGCAGCCGACAGGCTCAATATTTTCAGCAATTTGCGAAGGAATACCAGCTTCCTCCCAAAGTTCTCTGCGCGCACTCATCCAAGGTGTTTCATCGGCTGTAATACCACCAGCAGCGATGTTATCCAGCAAGCCTGGATCCGTCGGTTTGTTTTCACTGCGTCTACCAAGCCAAAGGGTATTGTTATTGGTGTAACCGTTAATGTGCGTTGCCATGCTGCGAAATCCAAAGGTACGAAAAGCAGCACGCTCTAAACGAAAGAATTTGTGTCCGCTTTGATCGATCCATGCAAAATCTTCATTGCGCCAGCTGGGTATAAAGCCACTTAAACGCAAGCTATTTGCAATCAGGCCTAAGCTCTCTGATAAGTCTTTAGGTTTGCCTTGATAAAGTCTGAGGCCGTCATTTTCAAGCGCGATGAGTGGCACCGAATTACTGTTTAGGAATTCTTGCAGATGGGGTAGGAAATCTGGGTTGAGGTGACCAATGGTTTGTTGCACTCCATCTTTGCGTAAAAAATAGATCGGCATGAAGTCTGCAGGAGCAGGCCTAGCGGTATTGAGAAGCATTTCCTCAAGGGCTGCGAGCGTACTGGTGGACAAAGAGGTCATGGATTGAAGTGTAAGGGAACTTCTTTCATGCCCTTTAAAAAATGAAAGCTACCTACCATAAATCTCCTGCAACAAGCCATCTCAAGCTTATAGAGGCAGTGTTTCGGACTATGCTGATAATTTAAGCAAGCCAGGTCACACTATAAAAATCCTCGACTTACAGAAACTTTTATCAATTTATCCACATGTCCTGTGGATAACTTTGTAGGGATGATGGTCCCGCCGACAGGAATCGAACCTGTATCCCACGCTTAGGAGGCATGTGCACTATCCATTGTGCTACGGCGAGATTTTGTATATCAAAAATTCTGTGATAAGGAGCAAAGCGATCATCCATTACCAACCACAGAGTGCCCATAGTTGATTGGTGAGAGCCATCATCATTTCAGGTGCATAGTATGCAGAAAAAACAAACAGCAATAAAAAACACGCAAAACCATAGCCGATGATTTTCCAGATCGATAGCAAATTTGATTTATGCATTGACTGTTCGTGTAATTGCACGTTCTTTTACAGGTAGGTTTACCAAGAAGGCGAAAACACCTAATGCAATGGCAATTTGCCAAACGAGAAGGTAAGACCCAGTGCGATCAAATAGATATCCGCCCAAAAACGCGCCACAGAAACTTCCAAGCTGATGCGAAAAGAATACAAGCCCAGAGAGCATGGTTAAGTACTTTACGCCAAATATTTGCGCAACAATCCCATTTGTTAATGGAATAGTAGATAGCCAGAGAAAGCCCATAATGGCAGAAAATATATAAGTACTCATTGGGCTTGGTTCAATCCATATAAAAGCGGTGATGGCAAAAGCTCGACCTAAGTAAATGCCAGAGAGCAAGAACCTTTTGGGAAAACGTTGAGCAAGATAGCCTGAGCTGTATGTGCCGAAGATATTGAATAAACCTATTAAGGCTAGAGCGGTTGTAGCAACGGCAGGCGCGCCAACAGCCGGATATGTGGTAGATAGATCTTTAAGATAGGGTGCAAGATGAACGGCAATAAAGACAACTTGAAAGCCGCAGACAAAATATCCCAATGTTAGCAATCGAAAACTGGGGTTTCTTATTGCTTCGCTAAGTGCTTGCATGATGGTCTGATCGCCATGCGCATGCTGATGATGAAAATTTTTCTCACGCAGCATAAATGCGGTCGGAATCATGAGGCTTGCCATCAAAGCCAACATCAATAGTGCATCTTGTGTGCCAAAAGCACTCAACAAACCTTGCTCTGCGGGAATCATTAAAAATTGCCCAAATGATCCTGCGGCAGCAGTAATGCCCATTGCCCAAACGCGTTTTTCTGCAGGAACGTTGCGCCCTAAGATGCCATAAACCACGCTATACGTTGTTGCGGTTTGCGCTAGACCAATCATGAGTCCACCTGCAATGGTGAAATTGAGGGCGTCGGATGAAAGCGCCATGCCTGCAAGTCCTAGCGCGTATAGCGCGCCGCCTGCAATCATGATTTTGAAAGCACCATAGCGATCAGCTAAGGCGCCGGTGACTGGTTGCACTGCACCCCAGATGAGATTTTGGAGTGCAATGGTTAATGCAAATGTCTCACGCCCCCAACCATTTGCCATGGTGATGGGAAGATTAAACAAGCCAAAGCCGTGGCGAATACCCATCGACATGGTCACCATAAAGCCACCATAAATCAGTACTTGTCTCATGGTGAGGGAGGTTTTGAGTGAGGTCACTAAATAACCCCTTTTTCTTGGAGTTTGGCGATTTTTTGTGTATCAAAGTGCAAATCTTCTTGCAAAACCTGAGTTGTATGTTGACCTAAAGTGGGCGGCGCCATACGAACTTCGGTAGGGGTTTTAGACAACCGCATGGGACTTGCTACGAGTTTCATGGTGCCCACGGTTGGATGCGGAACATTAATCTGAACTTGCCTTGCAATGACTTGTTCATTTTCAAAGACTTCTTTGAAGTTATTGATTGGACCGCAGGGAACATTCGCGTGCTCCAAGAGTGCTATCCACTCACCTTTCGATTTTTTACGAGTCATTGCTTCAAGTAGGGGAACTAACTGTTTGCGATGTTTTACGCGATCAGGGTTGGTTAAAAAGAGAGGGTCGTCAGCTAATTGGGGTTCACCACCAGCGGTGACAAAGTGACGAAATTGACTATCGTTACCAGATGCCACGATCATCCAACCATCTGAGGTTGGGAAGGTTTGATACGGAACAATAATGGGTGAGGCATTCCCCCAGCGACGCGGAATTTCACCGGAGCATAAATAGGCACTAGATACATTAGCCATCACTGCAATTTGCGTGTCCAGCAAAGACATATCGATGTATTGACCTTCGCCCGTATGATCGCGATGAATGACGGCAGCCAGAATGGCGGTAGAGGCATACATCCCAGTAAAGATATCGGCGATAGCTACCCCAGATTTTTGTGGACTGGCACCTTCAACATCTTCAGCCTCTCCCGTGACACTCATAAATCCACCCATTCCCTGGATGATGAAATCGTAACCGGGTCGATGAGCATAAGGGCCGTTTTGTCCAAAGCCTGTGATTGAGCAGTAAATCAAATCAGACTTGATTTTTTTTAAGCTCTCATAGTCAAGACCATATTTAGCAAGGTCTCCCACTTTGTAGTTTTCAATAATGACATCGGATTGGGCTGCCAATTGACGAATAATCTCTTGGCCTTCAGGCTGACTGATATCTACCGTAATCGATCTTTTATTGCGGTTGATGCAAATAAAATAGGCAGTTTCTGCAGTTTCATTCCCTTTTTCATCTTTTGCAAAGGGCGGGCCCCAGTGGCGAGTGTCGTCTCCAGCGCCTGGACGTTCTACTTTGATGACGTCAGCCCCTAAATCCGCTAGATTTTGTGCGCACCATGGCCCAGCCAGCACACGGCTGAGGTCTAAAACACGAATATGACTTAAAGCTCCCATGGCTCAATTTTGGCATGGATGGCAGGGGATTTCTTGAAAACTTCTGGCTGATCCCAAGACATGGCTACAATTTTGGCGCATGGCTACCAGTAAAACTTCTGAATACAGTGAATCGTCGATACAAGTCCTTAAGGGGCTAGAACCCGTCCGTCAACGGCCTGGGATGTATACCCGGACCGACAATCCCTTACATATCATCCAAGAGGTTCTGGACAATGCTTCAGATGAAGCACTTGGGGGATTTGGTAAGCACATTATTGTGACCTTGCACACTGATGGCAGTGTCAGCGTGGAAGATGATGGTCGCGGTATTCCCGTCGGAATACATCCCTCTGAAAAGTTACCAGTAGTTGAAATTGTATTTACTCAATTACATGCAGGTGGCAAATTCGAAAAGGGCACTGGTGGTGCTTATGCATTCTCAGGTGGTTTACACGGTGTCGGCGTTTCAGTAACGAATGCACTTTCCAAGCGCTTGGAGGTGACGGTCTGGCGCGATGGTCAAGTGTCAACGTTGACTTTTGCCGATGGCAAGGTCATCGAAAAATTAAAATCGAAACCATCATCCAAAGATGATAAATCCCACGGCACTCGCGTTCGCGCATGGCCTGATGGCAAGTATTTTGATAGCTCTGCCATTCCAATGGCGGAACTGATTCGTTTACTTCGATCCAAGGCGGTGCTATTGCCTGGCGTCAAAGTGACACTCATTCAAGAGAAGAGTGGCGATACTCAAACATGGCAGTACGCACAAGGTCTGCGTGGCTATTTAAATGAAGCTATTGCGCAAGCAGGTCATGGTGCAGAGGTGATCCCGCCATTTGAGGGTGAGCAATATGCCACAGGTACAAGTGATGATGATGCCTTTGCTGAAGGTGAGGGTGCAGCATGGGTGGTCAGTTGGACGGAAGATGGCATGCCAGTGCGCGAAAGCTATGTAAATCTCATTCCAACACCTGCTGGCGGAACTCATGAAAGCGGTTTGCGTGAGGGACTTTTTAATGCGGTAAAGGGCTTTATTGAGATGCATGCATTGCAACCTAAAGGTGTGAAGTTGATGCCTGAAGACGTTTTTGCGCGCGCATCTTTTATTTTGTCTGCCAAAGTGTTGGATCCGCAGTTCCAAGGACAAATTAAAGAACGCTTGAATTCAAGAGATGCAGTGCGTTTGGTTTCTGGGTATGTGAAATCTGCTTTGGAGCTATGGCTCAACCAGCACGTTGATTATGGTCGCAAACTTGCTGATTTGGTTATTAAGCAAGCCCAAGCGAGAACACGTGCAGGCCAAAAAGTGGAGAAGAAAAAATCCTCAGGAGTTGCCGTTCTTCCAGGAAAGCTGACTGACTGTGAAAGTGAAGATATCTCTCAAAATGAAATCTTTCTGGTTGAGGGTGATTCGGCAGGTGGATCAGCAAAAATGGGTCGCAATAAGGAATATCAAGCGATATTACCTTTGCGTGGCAAAGTATTGAATACGTGGGAAGCGGAACGCGATCGTTTATTTGCCAATAATGAAGTGCACGATATTGCTGTAGCAATTGGTGTGGACCCGCATGGCCCCAATGACGATCCTGATCTGTCGAATCTTCGTTACGGCAAGGTGTGCATCCTTTCAGATGCGGACGTTGATGGCGCCCACATCCAGGTACTGCTGCTCACATTGTTTTATAAGCACTTTCCTAAGCTTATCGAGTTGGGTCACGTGCATATTTCAAGGCCACCTTTATTCCGCGTTGATGCGCCAGCGCGTGGCAAAAAACCAGCACAAAAAATTTATGCCCTGGATGCAAACGAGCTCCAGGCAATAGAAGACAAGCTGCGTAAAGATGGTTTAAAAGAATCGGCATGGCAAATTTCACGCTTTAAGGGTTTAGGTGAAATGAGTGCGGAGCAATTATGGGATACCACTCTTAATCCTGATACTCGTCGTTTATTACCCGTTACCTTGGGCTCTTGGACAGAAGATGAAACCTTTAAAACAATGGATATGCTGATGGGTAAGTCTGAATCAGGTGCGCGCCGCGACTGGTTGGAAGAGCGCGGTAACGAAGTAGAGGCAGATATTTAATGGCAACCAAAAAATCATCAAGTAAAAAACCAGCTGAGCAACAGGCAGATTTATTTTCATCGTCTGTAGAAGAGATGGATATTGTTGAAGTTTCTGAAAAGCCCATAAGTACTGCTAGTGGAAAATCAGGTTCTAAGGGGCCAAATGATCCTCATGATCCTAAAACGATGGATTTAAATGAAGATAACAAGGACAGTTTGACGCTGGCCGTCTATGCCGAACGTGCTTACTTGGATTACGCCATTAGCGTGGTGAAAGGTCGCGCACTTCCTGAGGTTGCTGACGGTCAAAAGCCAGTACAACGCCGTATTTTGTTCTCGATGAATGAAATGGGTTTACGTGCAGACGCTAAACCTGTAAAAAGTGCCCGTGTTGTCGGTGACGTATTGGGTAAGTTTCATCCGCATGGTGATCAATCTGCCTATGATGCCCTGGTCCGTTTAGCGCAGAGCTTTTCTCTACGCTATCCCTTAATTGATGGACAAGGCAATTTTGGTTCTCGAGATGGGGACGGTGCAGCTGCAATGCGTTATACAGAAGCGCGCTTAACCAAAATAGCAGGCTTATTGCTCAGCGAGATTGATGAGGGTACGGTTGATTTCGCTCCGAACTATGACGGTTCATTTCAGGAGCCAAAGTTATTGCCGGCACGATTACCATTTGTTTTGCTCAATGGTGCTTCTGGTATTGCAGTGGGTATGGCAACCGAAATACCATCGCATAATTTACGCGAAGTAGGAAACGCTGCAATAGCATTAATGAAGTCACCCAAATTATCCACGGCTGATCTTCTAAAAATCATGCCAGGCCCAGACTATCCTGGTGGCGGTCAGATTATTTCTTCAGCTACAGAGATTGCGCAAATTTACGAAACAGGTAGGGGCAGCGTTAAAGTGCGTGCTCGCTGGTCAATCGAGGAGCTGGCTCGCGGCCAATGGCAAGTCGTTGTCAATGAGTTGCCGCCATCTGCCTCATCTCAGCGAGTGCTGCAAGAGATTGAAGAGCTTACCAATCCCAAGGTAAAGGTTGGCAAGAAAACCCTTACGCCCGAACAAAATAATCTTAAATCCACCATCTTGAATGTACTTGATGGGGTGCGTGACGAGTCTAGTAAAGATGCGCCAGTTCGATTGGTATTTGAGCCTAAGAGCAAAAATATCGATGTCAATGAGTTCGTCAATCTTTTATTGGCCCATACTTCGCTTGAATCTAATGCACCAATGAACTTGGTCATGATTGGTAACGATGGTCGTCCTCGTCAAAAAGGCCTCAAAGAGATTATTGCTGAGTGGATTGAGTTTCGAGTCAATACGGTCACGCGTCGTACCCAGTTCCGTCTAGGTAAGGTCAAAGATCGCATGCATATCTTGGAAGGGCGCTTAACTGTTCTTCTGAATATTGATAAAGTGATCAAGATCATTCGAAATAGCGATGAACCTAAAGCAGATTTGATAAAGGAATTTAAGCTTACGGATCGTCAAGCTGAGGATATTTTAGATATACGCTTGCGCCAATTGGCTCGATTGGAGGGCATCAAGATCGAACAAGAGCTTAAGGAGCTTAAATCGCAACGCGATGATCTAGAGGGTTTATTGCAAAGTGATGCCACATTGCGTAAGCGCATCATGAAGGAGATTGAAGCCGACATCAAAGATTTTGGTGATGATCGCCGTACGCTAATTCAGGAAGATAAACGTGCTATTGCAGAAACGAAAGTCATCGATGAACCTGTAACGGTTATTGTTTCTCAAAAGGGTTGGGTGCGTGTGCGTCAGGGTCATGAGCATGATCCAACGCAATTTGGCTTTAAGGCAGGCGATTCACTTTATGCAACGTTTGAGGTTCGAACTGTTGATGTGATTCAAGGGTTTGGTAGTGATGGACGCGTATATACCGTTCCCGTAAGCGAATTACCTGGTGCAAGAGGTGATGGATCACCCTTAACCAGCTTTGTGAACTTAGCGGCCGGCTCGCAAATGGTGGCTTACTATGCAGGCCAACCTGATGATTTAGTTCTACTCTCCACGAAGGCTGGATACGGCTTCTTGGCGAATGTTTCAGATATGAGTACGCGCAATAAGGCAGGAAAATCCTTTATCACGATTGACGCTAAAGTCGTGGGCGATGCACCGTTGGGGGCGACCAAAGTCGAGGTTGGCATGAAGCAAGTTGCCTGTCTATCGCAAGCCTCTAAATTACTGGTTTTCCCATTAGATGAGCTCAAGCGCTTACCTACAGGCGGTAAAGGTGTCATATTGATGGGCTTAGACGACAAGGAGTTTATGGCTTCAGCGATTGCAGTGGGGCCTAATGGCGCCACCTATTCTGGTGCTGGGCGTGCGGGTAAGCCTACCGAACTTAATCTGGATGCAAAAACCTTGAAGTCATTTGCCGGCAATCGAGCTCGCAAAGGTCATTTTGTTGAACCAAGACTCAAGGACGCAAAGCTCAAGGCAAACTAAGTACAACGTATGAATGTTTGCTGAGATGGTTGAATTGCCGGGATCTTAGATCTCGGCAATTAATTCAATTTCAACGCATGCGCCTAACGGAATTTGCGCAACCCCAAAGGCACTTCGCGCATGCTTGCCAGCATCACCAAAGACTTCAAATAGCAACTCTGAGCAACCATTAATCACCAGATGTTGCTCGGTGTATTCGCTGGTAGAGTTCACAAGACCCATGACTTTCACAATGCGCTTCACTTTTTCAAGTGATCCAAGGTGATTTTGTAAGGTCGCAATTAAATCAATTGCAATAGAGCGGGCTGCTGCTTTACCTGTTTCAGTGTCCATATCGAGACCCAATTTTCCAGTCCATGGCTTGCCATCCCGTTTAGCAATGTGGCCCGATACAAACACGGTATTGCCGCTTGTGGCAGCCATCACGTAGGCAGCTGCTGGTGGTCCTGGTGGAGGTAAGTCAATTCCTAATGTTTTCAGTCGATCGTGAATAGTGCTCATATTGTTTTTGTGTCTAGGTATTTGTAGCTAATTAAAGAATATTACTAGTAATTTATTTGGATAATTGCCGCATGGCATTTTCAAGGCCATTCAGTGTGACAGGATACATTCGATCTTCAAGCAGATTTTTCATAATATCAATGGACTGCCGATATTGCCAAATCGATTCCGGTTCAGGATTCAGCCAGGCAAAACTTGGAAAATGATCAAGTAGGCGGTTAATCCATACTGCGCCCGCTTCTTGGTTGTTGTATTCAACAGAGCCATTGGGGCTCAGAATTTCATAAGGCGACATCGTCGCATCACCAACAAAAATCAACTTATAGTCTGGACCATACTTGTTAATGATTTCTTGAGTGGGGATAACTTGATCTCTGCGACGACGATTATTTTGCCAAACATTTTCATATACACAGTTATGAAAGTAGTAATACTCAAGATGTTTAAATTCTGCTTTGGCTGCAGAAAAGAGCTCGCCAATTTGCTTAATGTGATCATCCATGGAGCCGCCAACATCCATGAGGAGAAGGACTTTAACTTGGTTATGGCGCTCAGGTCGCATCCGAATATCTAACATGCCAGCATTGGCGGCAGTTGATTGAATGGTTTTATCTAGGTCTAGCTCAAGGGCGGACCCTTCGCGCGCAAAGCGACGCAAACGGCGCAAGGCAACTTTGATATTGCGTGTGCCTAATGCCAGATTGCTGTCGTAATCCTTAAATTCACGGGCTTCCCATACCTTAATCGCGGTGCGATTGCCTGCGCTTTCGCCGCCAATACGTATCCCTTCGGGATGGTAGCCGCTATGACCAAAAGGTGATGAGCCGCCAGCCCCGATCCATTTATTGCCACCACCATGCCATTCTTTTTGTTCTTTCAAGAGCTCTTCTAGACGTTTTCTTAGCGCTTCTGGTCCGCCTAGTTTTTGAAGCGCTGCTTTTTCCTCATCACTTAATACGCGTTGCAATTTTTTTTCGAGCCACTCACTTGGAATGTCGGGAGAGAGGGCAATGGTTTGCTCTACGCCTTTAAAATAGGAGCCAAAGACCTGATCAAATCGATCAAAATGCTGCTCATCCTTTACTAAGGTCATGCGAGAGAGTTGATAAAACTCATCAATTGAAGGATCGATAACGCCTGACTTTAATGCTTCTAATAGAGTCAAAAATTCTCTTACCGAAACGGGGACTTTGGCCTCTTTCAATCTGAGAAAGAAATGAATCAGCATCGCTCAAATCCCACGAAAAATTCAGAGTGATTTAACGCTGTCTCTTATACACATCT
>NZ_JAHBAK020000025.1 GCF_018500155.2 Polynucleobacter sp. | reverse complement strand
GGTGACAAAATTGAGATTGATACTCGTACTGGCGAATATCGCAGCCGTGCAAACTAATCGTCTTTGCAGATAAACAAAAGCCCGGCATGCCGGGCTTTTTTATTGTGCGGCAAAGCGCTATATAGACCACATACTCAAGCGATTAATTTAAATTGCTTGAGCAATCCCTTGGCATGTTGATATTGAGCATCTTTTTGCAAAGCCTCCCAACTCATGGCGGGAGAAGCTGGCATCAAGCGATTTAAGCGGGTCGCAGATTCTGCTTGCTTATGTTTAGATACTTTTAACTTGCTGAGTAATTGATCTGCCAAATCTGGACGATTGCAAATGAGCACTGCATCACACCCTGCTTCTAAGGCCATTTCTGCGCCTTTTACGACAGATCCCGCAACACTGGCACCCTCCATGGAAAGATCGTCGCTAAAGATCACACCCTCAAATCCCAACTCTTGGCGCAAAATGGAATGCAGCCAAACTTTTGAGAAACCCGCAGGGTTTTTGTCAACTTGGGAATAGATGACATGCGCAGGCATCACCGCTGACAAACTCAAATCCAGCCATTCATAAGGCTTAGCATCATCATTGAGAATTTGCGCTAAAGAACGCTCATCTACTGGTATAGCAATGTGTGAATCAGCCTCTGCCCAGCCATGACCTGGAAAGTGCTTTCCACAATTAGCCATGCCACCAAGTCGCAGGCCTTCATTCACACTTTTTGCCAATGCAAAGACGATTTGTGGATCGCGACTAAATGAGCGATCGCCAATAACACTACTGCGACCAAAATCCAAATCCAGTACAGGCGTAAAGCTAAAGTCAACGCCACAGGCACGCAATTCTGTTGCCAATAGATAGCCACAAGCCGTAGCAGCAGCCATAGCCAAGGCAGCAGATTCGGCAGGATGTCCAGATTGATGTTTGACACCCCACAACTCACCAAGCTTACGCATTGCTGGTAAATGGGTAAAGCCATCGGTCTTGCAGCGTTGTACGCGGCCACCCTCATGATCAATGGAGATTAAGACGTCAGGACGAAGTTTTTTAATCTCTGCCGTAAGTTTGGTCAACTGCTTGCGATTAGCAAAGTTCCTACCAAACAAAATCACTCCACCAGTTAAGGGATGCAGAATACGACGGCGATCTTCCGCATTCAAAGCTTGACCCACTACATCTAAGGTAATTGGGCCGGGATTCATTTTTACTTTACTCATGGCTGCATCCATATTCAATCGATCATTATTATTTTTGAGTCACTATGACATGGGCAATCGCCATATCTTGCTCATCACTCACCGTAACATGCGCCTCCCAATTTTTGTCCTGCATAAATTGGGCTAAAGCACCAAGATAAGTCGTTACTGGCTTACCACTGGGTTCATTGAGGGTTTGGAGAGAACGCCAAGTCATGGGCATACGCATGCCAAGACCAATCGCTTTTGAAAATGCTTCCTTAGCTGCAAAACGTGTGGCCAGAAAGGCAATTCCGCGCTTATGATTTCTGGCAAGACGCTGCTGGAAAACACGCATTTCATCGGGACCCAATATTTTTTCGGCCAAACGTCCATTGGTTCGATCGAAAGCGGCTTGTAAGCGCTCAATCTGCAGTATGTCGGTACCAATACCAATAATCATTGACTGTTCTTTATTTCAGGGGATGAATGTGGTCTTGATGTCTACCGCGAGCCATTAATGCTTTCATATCTTCAATCGCATTTTGCCAACCCTTAAATAGCGCTTCTGCCACGATTGCGTGACCTATATTTAATTCTGATAACTCTTCGATTGCTGCAATTGGCATGACCTTACCCTCATGCAAACCATGGCCAGCATTCACTCGCAATCCAATGCTTTTACCAAACTGCGCCGCTTTACGAATGCGCTCTAATTCAATTGCTTGTTCTGCGCCTGATAAATCCGCATAGCGGCCTGTATGCAATTCCACAACTGTCGCACCCACATCTTTAGCCGCTTGAATTTGTTTTTCTTCAGGATCGATAAATAAGGAAACCCGAATACCTGCTTCTTGCAGTTGCCTTGTAGCAGACTGAACCGCTTCAAAGTGACCCAAAACATCTAAGCCCCCTTCAGTGGTCACCTCTTCACGCTTTTCAGGCACTAGACAAACGTCATGGGGTTTCACCTTGCAGGCAATATTAAGCATCTCGGGCGTCACCGCACATTCGAGATTCATACGTGTTTTGATTAATGGACGCAAAGCCAATAAATCAGCATCTTTGATATGTCGACGATCTTCCCGTAAGTGCAGGGTAATTAAATCCGCACCAGCCTCTTCAGCCAATCTAGCCGCTTTTATCGGATCTGGATAAGTCGTGCCCCGCGCATTACGCAATGTGGCAACGTGATCGATATTAATCCCCAACTCTAAAGGGTGCGGTGTAGTCATTGCAGTAGATTACTAGATTTTCTTCAGATCGATCAAAATTTGTCGGGTCGTGAGTACCTGATCTTGTAGGTGCAAGCTCAATAGAAAGCGCATTAATTGCTTACTTTCTGACAGAGTTTCAGGATCAGAAAAATTGCCTGCTGCTATCGCCAATAAAGACTCCCCTCTTATCACTGGCCAATGTCCAGGATCATCAGATTGTGCGGGGCGCACGCCTCGCTCCGGCTGATAGACATATAAGGTCTTGGCATCAGGCAAATCATCAGTCTCTACACAACGATCTAATGCCGCTGCATAACCTGTCTCTTGTAATAAAGATAGCTCAAATGGACGCAAAATTTCTTCAAGACCCTTTGATTCAAACTCTAAATTAGACAATGCTGAAATCGTATCTGCATAACGGTCATACAACTTTTCATACTCGTCTTCACGTGCTAAAAACTTCACCAACAACTCATTTAAATAAAAGCCACACAAGAGTGCATCACCAACCAATGATGGCATGCCACCAACCCATTCAGACTTCGTTAGAGTACGCAGTTCGGATTTCCCACTCCAGGAGACCAGAAGTGGTTGAAACCGCTGCAGTACGGGACGAAGCGTTGAATGTGGCCGTTTTGCACCTTTTGCAATTAAGGCCATCCGGCCATGTGTTCGCGTAAATACATCCAGAATAAGACTGGTTTCTTTGTAAGGAATGCTATGCAAAACAAATGCGGGCTCGTCAGCAATGCGAATCGAAGCCATGGGTTTTTATTCCAATCCTTGCGCCCGTAATTCAGCACGGTCGTCTGCCCAGCCACGCTTGACCTTTACCCAGGTCTCTAAAAATACTTTGCCGTCAAAGAGTTTTTCCATATCAATGCGTGCATCAGTAGAAATCTTTTTAAGGCGCTCACCTTTTTGACCAATGATCATGGCTTTATGACTGTCACGATCAACCAAAATCGTGGCGGAGATGCGGCGCATCTTGCCATCCATCTTAAATTGATCGATCACTACTGTAGAGGTGTATGGCAATTCCTCGCCAGTAAAACGAAATACTTTCTCACGCAATATTTCTGCTGCCAAGAAGCGCTCGCTGCGGTCTGTCACCGTATCTTGATCGTAGATGGGTTCACCCTCAGGTAAATAACCCTCAAGAACATCAAGCAATCTATCAATGTCGCCTGGACTTTTAGCACTCATCGGCACAATCTCAGCAAATTCACTCCGCTGATCTTCATGACCACCAATTTCACACCATGGCTTTGCCATTTCTTTAATGAAATTCAGCAAGCCTTGATCACGCTCAGAAGGTGTCTGATGACGGCTATTAAATAAATCGAGCTTATTGAGGACCAGCACTACTGGCAAATCACTGGGTAGAAGTTTGAGAACCTTCTTATCATCCTCGCCAAAATATCCAGCCTCCACAACAAAGCAAATCACATTCACATCTTGCAATGCCGTTGTCACGGTACGATTTAAGGCTTTATTTAGCGTATTGACTAAACGTGTCTGAAATCCTGGAGTGTCAATGAAGATAAATTGCGCCTCTTCTCGATTTTGCACACCTAAAATGCGATGACGCGTAGTTTGCGCCTTGCGTGAAGTAATGCTGATCTTTTGACCTACTAATGCATTGAGCAGGGTCGATTTACCCATATTTGGGCGACCAACAATTGCGATAGTGCCACAACGAAACACGTTTAATCCTTCAGTTTGAGGTTTAACTGCTCTTCTGCTACTTCTTTCTTGGCTGCTTTTTTCTTGGCAGACCGAGTTTTCTTAGGCTTACGGGACTCTTGTGGCAGCGCCTTCAGAACGGTGAGCAATGCTAACTTAGCTGCCGACTGTTCTGCAGCACGTCTTGAAGCGCCCTCGCCTTTTACGGATACTTTGAGAGTAGGAATTAAACACTCCACCTCGAACTGCTGATTATGAGCAGCACCACTAGTGCCAATCACGTTATAGGTGGGCAGAGGCAATTGATAGCTTTGCAAACATTCTTGTAAAAGGGTTTTGTCATCTTTGCCCAGCGTTTTTGGATCGACTTGGGCCAAAATGATTGAATAGAGTTTACGCAGACATCCTTTGGCTGATTCAAATCCACCATCTAAAAAGATTGCGCCAGTCACTGCTTCTAGGGTATCAGCAAGAATAGAGGGTCTGCGAAACCCCCCGCTTTTGAGTTCACCCTCGCCTAAACGCAAATAATCCGATAGAGAAAGTGTTTGCGCGATTTCATATAAAGCTTGTTGTTTGACTAGGTTAGCTCGCACACGGGAGAGATCGCCCTCATCTAAATCTGAATATCGCTCATAAAGCAGGTCTGCGACAACACAATTCAGAATGGAGTCACCCAAAAACTCCAAACGCTCATTATTTTTCTTGCTATGGCTGCGATGCGTGAGCGCTTGATTGAGTAGCTCAGGCTTCTTAAAAGAATACCCCAGCCTCTCTTGCAGGGCTTGGGTATCAATGACGGCGCGGGCATTCATGATGGTTTACTCGAAACTACCTATACGACCGAGATTACCCAAATTCAACCAAACAAAGAATGCTTTACCAACAATATTTTTATCAGGTACAAATCCCCAGTAACGAGAATCCGCACTGTTATCTCGGTTGTCACCCATCGCAAAGTAATGCCCCGCAGGCACCTTGCAGGTTAAGCCTGCTGGCTGATATTGACAGAACTCTGCGCCAGGAAAGCGCTCCGTTGGAAACACTGTAGCCGGACGATCAGGGTCATTCAGAATGTCATGGCGATTACCGCCTAAATCCGCAGGAAAAGTTTCCGTGTAGCGTTTGGCATAACGCATATTTTCTGGGTCAAGATAAGGTTCGCCGCCACTATATTGCAATGGCTGACCATTAATGATTAGGCGCTTATCTTCGTAGGTAATCACATCGCCTGGCAAAGCCACAACGCGCTTAATGTAATCCACAGACTCATCGCGCGGATAGCGAAAAACAATCACATCACCTCGCTTTGGAGAGCCTAAATCAACTACCTTTTGATTAATCACTGGCAAGCGAATGCCATAGGTGAATTTATTCACCAAAATAAAGTCGCCGATTTGCAAGGTTGGAATCATTGATCCTGATGGGATTTTGAAGGGCTCAACAATAAATGAGCGCAGCACAAAAACCGCACAAATTACAGGAAAGAAACCAGCGGTGTATTCAAGCCATAAGGGCATCCGGTCAATACCGGCGACTTTTCTTTGGGGCGCAAAGTACACTCGATCAGCAACCCAGGCAATACCTGAAACTACTACCAGTATGAAAAGAATGAGCGCAAAATTCATTATTCTTCCACCTGCAAAATAGCCAAGAAGGCTTCTTGTGGAATTTCCACATTACCTACTTGCTTCATGCGCTTCTTACCTTCTTTTTGCTTCTCTAATAACTTACGTTTACGAGAAATATCGCCACCATAGCATTTTGCCAGCACGTTTTTACGCAATGCCTTCACGTTCTCACGCGCCACAATATTGCTGCCAATCGCCGCCTGAATAGCAACATCAAACATTTGACGAGGAATAATGCCGCGCATCTTAGACACTACCTCTCGACCACGCGATTGACTATTGCTTCGGTGCACGATGACTGAAAGTGCATCTACACGATCACCATTAATCAAAATATCCACCTTCACTACATCAGCAGGTCGATATTCTTTGAACTCATAATCCATCGAGGCGTAGCCACGCGAAATCGACTTTAAGCGATCGAAGAAATCCAGCACGATCTCTGCCATAGGTAATTCATAGGTCAACTGCACTTGACGACCCAAATAATTCATTCCCGTTTGAATACCGCGTTTTCCTACGCACAAGGTAATCACTGAGCCAACATACTCTTGTGGCATATATAAGTTGACGGTGACAATCGGCTCCAAAATCGTATCAATCTTGCTCACCTCAGGCATTTTTGAGGGGTTATCCACCATCAAAACTGTCCCATCGGATTGCTGCACTTGATAGACCACTGTAGGCGCTGTCGTAATCAAGTTCATGCCGTACTGACGCTCTAAACGCTCTTGTACGATTTCCATATGGAGTAAACCTAAGAAGCCACAACGAAATCCAAATCCTAGCGCTTGCGAAACTTCTGGCTCATATAAAAGGGATGCGTCATTGAGTTTGAGTTTTTCAAGAGACTCACGCAATTGATCGTACTCACTCGCTTCCACTGGATAGAGGCCCGCAAAAACCTGTGGCTTAACCTCCTTAAAACCAGGCAGAGGCTGCGCCGCAGGAACTCGTCCTTGCTGACCAGGAGCATGAGTGACGGTATCTCCCACTTTTGCAGCTTTAAGTTCTTTAATACCCGCGATTACAAAACCCACTTGTCCCGCAGATAATTCAGGGCGGTCGACCGACTTCGGACTAAATACACCGACGTGCTCTACTAAATGAGTGGAGCCATTAGCCATTAAGGTAATTTTTTCTTTAGGCTTCAAGGTGCCATTGACAACCCGTATCAACATGACAACGCCAACGTAGTTATCAAACCAAGAATCAATAATTAAGGCCTGTAATGGTTCGGTCGCATTGCCTTTAGGTGGCGGCACTTTAGCAATCATTTCTTCGATGACATCCGCAACACCCATACCGGTTTTAGCTGAACAAGTCACCGCCTCTGATGCATCTATACCAATCACATCTTCAATTTCTTTTTTAGCGCGATCTGGATCTGCTTGAGGTAAATCAATCTTATTGAGCACTGGTACTACTTCAACACCCAACTCCAGCGCCATGTAACAGTTCGCAACCGTTTGCGCCTCAACACCCTGACTTGCATCTACTACCAATAATGCACCTTCACATGCAGATAAAGACCGGCTCACTTCATAAGAGAAGTCAACGTGTCCAGGGGTATCAATCAAATTGATGTTGTAGGTCTTGCCATCTTTGGCTTTGTAATTTAGCGCTGCTGTTTGGGCTTTAATGGTGATACCGCGTTCACGCTCAATATCCATGGAATCGAGCACTTGCGCTTCCATTTCGCGATCAGAAAGACCGCCGCAGAGTTGAATAATGCGATCAGCGAGCGTGGATTTGCCGTGATCAATATGGGCGATGATAGAAAAATTGCGGATTAAATCCATAGCGTCTTATTTAGTGATTCAAAAAACGCCTTGTCAGAACGCACCACAATGATGCGCTGCAAAAAGTCGTCTTAGGGGGATTGTAATGGGTGGCGCCTAAAAGGCGCCAAACCCTGTTTTTTGCCCTAAAAACGGCTTATTTTGGCCTTACTGGGATAACCAGCGTACTATCAGCGCGACGGATAAATACCGGCACAGACTTATTCGGATCAAGGCCTTTTACCAGGGATTCGAATTGTTTCGCCCCTGAAATATCAGTATCGGCCACCCGAGTAATGATGTCACCAGCACGAACACCTGCGCGAGCGAGGGGGCCGTCACCCAAACCCGTTACCTCTGCACCGCCCTTTAGGCCCAAGTCCTTTTTCTTGGCATCCGATAAGTCCGTTACAACCACACCAAGAGCATTCGATCCGCCACCATTAGCTGCTGGAGCATCAGCCTTCTTCGCTGTTTGCGCAGATTCTGAATCACTTACCGTCACCATTAATTCTCGTGTTGCACCTTTGCGCCAAACTTGGAGAGGAACTGAAGTTCCTGGCTTAGTGTCACCAACGATTCTTGGCAAATCAGTGGACTTTGCAATGTCGCGGCCATTAAAGCTCACGATCACATCCCCAGCTTCAACACCACCCGCTGCTGCAGGACCACCAGATTCAACATTGCGCACATAAGCACCACGGGGCTTACCCAATCCCAAGCTTTCAGCAACTTCTTTAGTCATTTCACCTAAAGCCACGCCAATACGACCACGAGTCATTTTGCCGTTAGTGCGCAATTGATCTGCAACCCGCATTGCTTCATCAATGGGTATTGCAAAAGAAATTCCCATATAGCCACCAGAACGACTAAAAATCTGAGAGTTGATACCAATGACTTGTCCTGCTGTATTTAATAGTGGTCCGCCAGAGTTACCTGGATTAACTGCGACGTCAGTCTGAATAAAGGGGAGATAGTCTCCAGTATCACGGCTCTTCGCCGAAACAATGCCTGCGGTCACTGTATTCTCAAGACCAAATGGTGAACCAATTGCTAAAACCCATTCACCTACACGCACCTTGGAAGAATCTCCCAAAGGAAGCTTAGGTAAATCACGTGCTTCAATTTTGACTACCGCTACATCAGTTCGCTTATCCATCCCAAGCAACTTTGCTTTGAACTCGCGTTTGTCAGTTAACGTGACATAAATAGTGGTGGCCCCTTCAACTACGTGTGCATTGGTAAGTATTAAACCGTTAGATTCAATGATGAATCCTGAACCAACTCCACGTTCTGCTTCTTGTGGCCTTCCAGAATTCGGTTGTGCCTGCTTAGGATTGTTTGGAAGTCCAGGAATAGGTACTCCAAAGAAGCGGCGGAAAAATTCTGCCTGGTCTTCAGGCATCCCAGGAATTCCTCCCTGTTGCTGAACCATGACTTTTTCTGTCGTACGAATATTGACGACTGCAGGACTGGCGCGCTCGACTAGATCAGCAAAGTCAGGAATAGTGACGCGAGGATTTTGAGCAAGTACAGGCTCAATAAAAGACATTTGCCCGAGGCTCAACACAGCCAGGAGCGCAATAAAGTGCTTTTTCATAATGCAATGACCTACTTGGTAAAAGACCAAAAAATGACAATAAGGAGAATATTAGGTCAGCTTACCAAAAATCAAGGTACCGTTAGTACCACCAAAGCCAAAGTTGTTTTTGACTGCATGATCGATTTTGACATCCCTAGCAGTATTGGCGCAGTAGTCCAAATCACACTCAGGGTCTTGATTAAAGATATTGATAGTAGGCGGTGATTTTTGATGGTGCAGAGCCAAAATCGTGAAAACAGACTCTAAGCCACCTGCTCCGCCCAAAAGGTGGCCGGTCATCGATTTTGTAGAGTTAATCAGGGCCTTTTTAGCATGATCACCCAGTGCTGCCTTGATGGCTTCTGTTTCGTTTTTATCGCCCAATGGCGTTGAAGTGCCATGAGCATTTAAATACTGAATTTGATCTGGGTTAAGACCTGCGTCACGCATCGCATTGACCATACAACGACGTGGTCCATCCATATTTGGAGCGGTCATATGATAGGCATCGCCGCTCATACCAAAGCCTTTGAGCTCGCAATAAATTTTTGCGCCTCTTGCTTTTGCATGCTCATATTCTTCTAGAACCACAACACCTGCGCCTTCACCGAGAACAAAACCATCGCGATCTTTATCCCAAGGACGTGATGCGGTTGCTGGATCATCATTGCGAGTAGAGAGCGCTCGTGCAGCAGCAAACCCACCAACACCCAATGCAGAAATAGTAGACTCAGCGCCACCAGCAATCATGACATCAGCATCGCCGTACTGAATTAAACGTGCAGCTAATCCGATGCTATGTAAACCTGTTGTACAAGCAGTCACCGCAGCCACATTTGGACCTTTGAGACCAAACAGAATACTCAGATGCCCTGAAATCATATTAATGATGGAGCCAGGAACAAAGAACGGAGATATACGACGAGGCCCACGGGCAATAAGTTCTGCGCTGGTGTCTTCGATCATTGGCAAACCACCAATACCGGAGCCAACCATTACGCCAATACGCTCGGCGTTTTGCTCAGTAACTTCTATACCGCTATCGCGAATAGCTTGCGTACCAGCAGCAATTCCATAATGGATAAAAGTATCCATATGGCGCGCCTCTTTGGCAGAAACATATTCTTCGACATTGAAATCTTTCACCTCTCCTGCGAAATGAACGCTTAAAGGAGTGTGGTCAAACTTTGTGATCGTAGCGATGCCTGATTTGCCTGCAAGCAAATTAGACCAAGCTACGTCAACAGAATTACCAACAGGTGAGATGAGGCCAAGGCCGGTGACTACAACCCGGCGTCGGCCATTTGATGCTGACACAGTAATGCCTATGCTAGGGAATTAACCCTGAGCTTTAGATTTAGCGAAATCAATCGCGAGCTGAACTGTGGTGATCTTTTCAGCTTCCTCATCAGGAATTTCGATGCCGAATTCATCTTCCAAAGCCATCACCAGCTCAACAGTGTCAAGAGAGTCAGCGCCAAGGTCGTTCACAAAAGAAGATTCATTTTTGATATCTGCTTCTGCGACGCCCAATTGCTCAGCGACGATTTTCTTAACGCGTTGTTCGATGTTATCCATTAAGTCCCCCAAGGGTTGTAAAAAAACGATGAAAGGATTTTATCAGCTTGGCGGACGTAATTAGCAAAACCGCCAAAAAAATGACTAAATCCTTGATTTGCCGTTAGGCTAAATAGAGTCCGCCATTGACATGTAGGGTATTACCCGTAATGTAACCCGCTGCTGGAGAAGCCAAAAATGCCACTGCTTGGGCAACATCTTCTGGACTACCCAAACGGGCCAATGGAATGTTCACTTTTAGTGCATTTTGCTGCTCTTCACTCAGCGCTCTAGTCATATCCGTATCGATGAATCCTGGTGCAACGCAATTGACAGTAATGTTTCTACTGCCGATTTCTCGGGCTAAAGCACGCGTCATTCCAGACACGCCTGATTTTGCTGCAGCATAGTTTGCTTGACCGGGATTACCCATATGTCCAACGATAGAGGTGATATTAATAATGCGACCACCACGCGCCTTCATCATGGGACGCAAGACGGCTTGAGATAAGCGAAACACTGAACTTAAGTTGGTATCAATCACATCTGTCCACTCTTCTGCTTTCATGCGCATAGATAAGTTATCACGCGTAATGCCAGCATTGTTTACCAAAATATGAATACCGCCATATTCTTTGACAATCTGATCAATAATTTCTTCACAAGCATTCGGTGCAGTGACGTTGAGTACTAAACCTGCGCCACCTGTAGGTTTTAAACGTGCATCAATTGCTTTAGCGCCCTCGCTGGTGGTGGCTGTTCCAATCACTTTGGCGCCACACTTAACTAACTCATCCGCTATCGCTTGACCGATACCGCGCGAAGCGCCAGTGACTAGGGCAATTTGTCCGCTTAAATCGAGATTCATAATGGTTCGCTTTTTTCTTTGAAAGATGGAGTGTTATTTCAATGTTGCAAGGACATCATTTAAGCTGGCTTCATCAAACACTGGTACACCAGTCACCTGATCATTAATGCGCTTAGTAAGACCTGCTAATACTTTTCCTGGGCCGCACTCCACCACTTGCGTGATGCCTTGTGAGGCCATCTTTTGAATCGTTTCTTGCCAGCGAACTGGTTTAGCTGCTTGACGTACTAATGCATCTTTAATCGCAACAGGATCATGCAAAATTTCTACGTCCACATTATTAATAACGGAAATGGTGGGAGCTTTAAATTCAATATTTGCTAAATAACCCTTGAGTTTTTCTGAGGCTGGTTGCAATAAAGAAGAATGAAATGGTGCCGATACCGGCAATGGTAAGGCCCGTTTTGCACCTGCTGCTTTGAGTAACTCACATGCTTTTGAAACTGCATCGCTTGCGCCAGCAATCACCACTTGACCAGGCGCATTGAAGTTCACCGCCTCTACTACGCCACCAGAAGCTGCGCTTGCCTCTGCACAAACCTGAATAACAGTAGCGTCATCCAAGCCCAAAATTGCTGCCATTCCACCCGTTCCAACGGGTACTGCCGTTTGCATGGCTTCAGCACGAAAACGCACTAAAGGAACGGCATCTTTAAAACTAATCACCCCTGCTGCAACTAAAGCAGAATATTCGCCCAAACTATGTCCAGCCATCACTTTTGGTATCGCACCACCAGCAGCTAGCCAAGCGCGATAAAAAGCAATCGCCGCTGTGAGCATGACAGGTTGAGTATTCGTAGTTAATGAGAGCGCTTCTGCTGGACCCTCAGCAATGAGTTTCGCCACATCTTCACCCAAAGCCTCTGAGGCCTCTTCTAATGTCGCGCGTACTTCAGGACGCTCGGAAATAGTATTCAACATCCCAACAGACTGAGAACCTTGACCAGGAAATACGAATGCAAATGTCATGAAATGAATTTAATTAAAGATTGAGAATGAAATAAATACGGTTTTATACGCATCAATGAATAAAGGATTAATACCGTAATGCCACCGCACCCCAAGCAAAACCACCACCAACACCTTCTAATAAAAGATGATGACCGCGTTGAATTTGTCCGCTACGCACACCAACATCTAAAGCCAAAGGAATAGATGCTGCCGAAGTATTGCCATGCTCATGCACAGTGACAATGACTTTATCCATCGACATACCCATCTTTTTGGCAGTTCCCTCCATGATGCGAATATTCGCTTGGTGTGGCACCAACCAATCAATTCTCTCAGGTGTGAGATTGGCCTTTGCTAAAACCTCATGAGCTACTTGCTCCAATACTTTGACGGCCAGCTTAAATACAGCTTGTCCATCCATTGTCATGAATGGCGATCCATGAACCACCCCATTACCGGAGCGTCCAGGTACGCACAAAATATCTCTTTGGCTACCATCAGCATGCAATGCAGTCGACAAAATCCCTGGCTCGTTCGTTGCCTCAAGCACTACAGCACCAGCACCATCGCCAAACAATACACAAGTGCCTCGATCTTGAAAATCGAGAATGCGTGAAAAGGTCTCAGCGCCAATCACTAGTACTTTTTTATACGATCCTGAGCGAATAAATGCATCTGCTGTCGCCAAGGCATAAGTAAACCCCGCGCAGACTGCTTGCACATCAAACGCGGCGCAAGCAGTATGAGCGCCTAATTTGTCTTGCACAACACATGCGGTACTTGGAAAGCCACCGAGATGATCTGGAGTAGATGTGGCCAAGATAATAAGATCTAGATCTGCTGAGGTAATGCCAGCGCTAGTTAATGCAGCCTGCGCCGCTTTGACAGCAAGGTCACTTGTCAGTTCATTTTCTGCAGCAAAATGGCGCGCAGAAATACCGCTACGGGTAGTGATCCACTCATCACTAGTTTCTAAGCCAGATTTTGCTAGGCGCTCTACCAAATCTTGATTGGTTAATCGTAGCGCTGGCAAATAACTACCTGTTCCAGCAATTCTTGAAAAGATGCTCATTCCTTAATCTCCGCCACGAATGCCGAGGCTATGCGCTCTACCATGCGATTTTTCGCCGCTTCATATGCACGATCTAATGCAAATCCAAAAGCAAAGCGGTCCGCAGATCCATGACTTTTGATGACACATCCACGCAGACCTAACAATACGGCACCGTTATAACGACGATGATCAACCCGCTTGCGAACGCGCAACAATGGAACCATAGCGCAAAGCGCCATCAATTTCGTGAGCAGTGAACGATTGAATTCTTCTCGAATCATGCCGCTCATCATTTTTGCCAAACCTTCACTGGCTTTCAGCACCACGTTGCCGACAAAGCCATCACAGACAACAATGTCTGTCGTGCCTTTAAAAATATCATTGCCTTCTACATTGCCAAAAAAATTTAAATTGGTCTGACGCAGTAACTCGCTGGTTTGCTTGACCACTTCATTACCCTTAATCACTTCTTCGCCAATATTTAAAAGACCGATCGAAGGGTTTGGCTTACCATCAACAACCTGAACCATCACGTTGGCCATTTGCGCAAATTGCACTAAGTGCATAGGCTCACAATCTGCGTTGGCCCCTAAATCCAACATGGTTGTGCCACGCCCTAACTCATTGGGGATAGCGGTCGCAATCGCTGGACGATCAACACCATCGAGTGTTTTCAGAATGTAGCGAGAAATTGCCATCAACGCGCCTGTGTTTCCGGAGGAGATCACCGCGTCCGCAGCACCTTCTTTTACTTGCTCAATGGCCACGCGCATTGATGAATCTTTTTTTCGACGCAGCGCCACTTCAATGGGGTCATCCATCAACACCACTTCACTAGCAGGAATAATCTGAATGCGCTCCATTGGCGCTTTGGAAGACTTGCTCAATACTTGCTTGATCAAGTCAGGATCACCCACTAGGGCAATTTTGACATCAGGGTGTTTTTCTAAAAAATCACAGGCAGCAGGAACCGTCACGACGACCCCATGATCTCCGCCCATGGCATCTATAGCAAGAGTAACGCTCATAAACTCATTGATTGCTACAAGTGATTTATCTAAGAAAAAAGCGGCCTTATGGGAGCCGCTTCTATCTGATTAGACTAAAAAATTAGTCGTTTTTGGTTTTAACCACTTTACGACCACGGTAGTAGCCGTTTGGTGAAATGTGGTGACGCAAGTGAGCTTCACCAGTAGTGGCTTCAACAGCCGTAGCAGGTGCGGTCAAAAAGTCGTGCGCACGATGCATGCCACGTTTGGAAGGTGATTTTTTATTTTGTTGAACGGCCATATTGAACTCCTAAGCAAGGCGACATTCTAGCATGAAAATGCGTCTAAATGCTTGATTTATCAATGAAGCGGGTTAAAACAACGACTCCCGGGAATCAGTCTCAAATTTGCCTACTTATGAGTTTTTCTTCATATTTTTCAATACGTTAAAGGGGTTTTCCCGCTCCACAAGGGGTTCATCGTCCCCACCACCCCCTGCAGCAGAGATTTGTGGCTGACAAAAGCCCTCGGGGTGCTTTGGAATCAAGGGGATAGACAGCAAAATCTCATCTTCAATCGTGTCTAAAAGGTTAAATTGCTGGCTAGCCACCAAGGGTTCTTGCTCTTCATCCTCCACTGGGTAGCTGTCAGCCTTTTCCTCTGTAGCAAGCAGAATAAAACGTCGTTTTTCGGCCAAATCGACAGCGCAACCCTGCAAACAGCGCTGACAAACCAGGTGTAATCGCCCATTTAAGCCCAGCACCATGATTTGGTGGGGGTCACTACCAGGGGATTCCTCAAAATGGGTCTCTACATTCCACGCAAAGCCATCACCAGGTATTACTGCAGAAACCTCCTTGGCCACCCTCGGAAGATCAGAAATGCTTAAAAAACCAGCACCTTTATAGGACTGGGGTGCGCAAAAATCAACGCGCTTTAGCGCTTGAGGATCTGAGGAAAGCTGTATTTGAGGTAAAACTTGATTACGATTCATGACATCAGTCTAAATCAATCGGCACATGAAATCATCCCAAAACCCACTACTCATTCTGGCGTCTACTTCCGTATATCGACAAGAACTCTTAAAGCGCTTGCGCATTCCATTTAATGTGATCTCTCCCAAAGTAGATGAAACGCCACTTGCTGGTGAAAGCACATTGGACTTAGCACTGCGTCTTGCTCATGCAAAAGCGCACGCTGTAGCAACACAATTTCCAGATGCTTGGGTCATTGGGTCCGATCAAGTTGCTGATTTATGTGGTGCTGCAATTGGGAAGCCTGGTAATTTTGATAGGGCGTTGGCGCAACTGCAATTGATGCGAGGACAAACAGTCACTTTTCATACCGCCTTGTGTTTGATGAAAGGCGCTTCCCAAACTACAGTCTGCGTTCCTACAGAAGTCACCTTTCGCAAACTACCCGATGACGTATTAGAAAATTATCTCCACACAGAAGAACCTTATGATTGCGCGGGTAGCGCTAAGTCTGAGGGTCTAGGCATCAGCCTCCTAGAAGCTATCAAGAGTGATGATCCTACAGCACTGATCGGTCTACCACTCATTGCCTTAACGGGCTTATTGCGTGATGCAGGTTTTATGATTCCTGCAAAATTGCAAGAAAAATACCTGCCCACCTTATGACAAAACTCGGCACACTGTATCTTGTTCCCAATACACTTGGTGATGATGCTCGCACAGAACAATTGCCTTGGGTTTCACCTAATGAGACACTTGCATGTTCTGCAAAACTACAGCACTGGATTGTGGAAGATGCCAAAACTGCACGTGCATTATTGAAAGCAGTAGATTCCTTATCGCCCCTCACCTGCACCATTCAAGAAATGCAAATGAGTGAATGGCGTGGTGCGGCACGCAATTCTAAATTTCGTGATGCAGTAAAACCTGTCGACCTACTCAAACCTTTGCTTGCTGGTCATGACATGGGCCTCATGTCTGAGGCAGGGGTTCCGGGCGTAGCCGATCCTGGCGCCGAAATCGTCTTAGCCGCTCACAAAATAGGTGCTCGTGTGAAACCCTTAGTGGGCCCTAGCTCCATCCTATTGGGTTTAATGGCCAGCGGGCTCAATGGCCAACGTTTTGCATTTCAGGGCTACCTACCCCACGATGCGCACGAACGTCTTAACAAACTCAAACAACTTGAAACTGAATCTAGAAAATTAGATCAAACCCAAATTTGGATTGAGACACCCTATCGCAATGCTGCGATGCTGATGGCTTGCTTAACAGCATTAAATCCACAAACAAAGCTATGCCTTGGAATTGATCTGAGCCTAAGCTCTGAACAAATCACTACTCAATCGATAGCAGACTGGCGTAAACAATGTCCCAACGAGAACGCTTGCGCGTCATTACAAAATAGGCCAACTGTTTTCCTACTGTTGGCCTAGATTGCTTTACTTAAGATCTGGTGATTTGACTAGCGCTTTTCCTGCAGCAGCACCCACCTCTGCACCAAAGCGTTTAGCAACACGCTCCGCAAAATTTTCTTTCATAGTGTAATCAAGCACCTCTGGCGCTTTAAACACATCTCGCGCTACAGAATCAACTGTGCCATAGCCATCTGCTAAGCCTAGTTTGACTGCTTGCTCACCATTCCAGACGCGACCAGAAAAAAGTTCAGGAGCTTCTTTTAAACGATCTCCGCGACCCTCTTTGACCACCCGAATAAACTGCTGATGAATTTCATCAATCATGGTGCGCACCATTTCAACCTGCTTAGGGTCTTCCTTGCTAAATGGATCGAGCATGCCCTTGTTAGAGCCTGCAGTAATCATGCGACGAGTCACGCCTAACTTATCCATCAAACCAGTAAAACCAAAGCCTTCCATGATCACACCAATAGAACCTACAAGACTAGCTTTGTCTACCAAAATTTGATCTGCTGCGACAGCAACGTAGTAACCACCGGATGCGCAAATATCCTCAACAACGACATAGAAAGGTTTTTTGGGATACAGTTTTTTCAAGCGATGAATCTCATCATTGATCATTCCCGCCTGAACTGGGGAACCACCTGGGCTATTGATTCGTAGAATCACACCAGCACTATGCGGGTTCTCAAATGCAGAAACTAAAGAGGAGTTGATATCCATTGCGTTGGCCATCGTGCTAGAAGAGATTTCCCCCTCCAGAGTCACCATAGCAGTATGAGTTTCCACTCCCATGCCGCGACCGGGCAAATGAAAATCAAACACTGCTAACAGAGCGGCAACAATCACTAATAATGTCAGAACACGCAAAACTGCTCTCCAACGACGCGCCTTGCGAGTCTCTTTGAGGTTTTCTAGCAGCAAGTGCTCCAATGCTTGGCGCTCCCAGTTTGGATTTGGATTGTTTTCCATTGCTATTCCTTAGTATTGCGTATTGATGTTTGATATTTGCTATTTTGAT
>NZ_JAHBAK020000042.1 GCF_018500155.2 Polynucleobacter sp. | reverse complement strand
TTTGATAGCTAGCAATAACGTCTTGACCATTCTTGGAGGTGATCCAGTCGATAAACGCTTGTCCTTCAGCTTTTTTGACGGCTGGGTACTTAGCGGGATTGACTAGCATCACTCCATATTGGTTAAAGAGCTTGGGATCGCCTTGTACCAAAATGGCAAGATCACCACGGTTTTTAAAGCTTAACCAGGTGGCACGATCTGCCAAGATATATCCATTCATTGCAGATGCGGTATTAAGGGCAGGGCCCATGCCGGAACCTGTTTCCTTATACCAAGCTTGGCTTGGTGAAACAGCAATACCAGCGCCTTTCCAGTAACGTAGTTCAGCAGCATGTGTGCCACTTTTATCGCCGCGTGAGACGAAAGGGGCTTGAGCAGCAGCGATTTTTTGAAAGGCCACTTGAATATCTTTCCCACCAGCAACTTTGGCTGGATCTGATTTAGGTCCGATCAATACAAAATCGTTATACATGACCTCATTTCGTTTAGTTGAATAGCCTTCTTGAACAAATAATTCTTCAGCAGGCTTGTCATGTACAAACACCACATCAGCATCACCACGACGGCCAATGTCTAACGCTTGTCCTGTGCCGACTGCGACGACTTTCACATCGATGCCGGTTTTCATTTTGAAGATAGGCAGAATGAATCCAAATAAGCCAGATTGCTCGGTAGAGGTGGTTGACGAAACCACAATACTTTTTTCTTGAGCAAATGCTTGGGATCCGTTAATCGTGATCGCCAATAAAAAGCTGATGAATAGGTGATTAATCAGTTTTTTCATAAAAGTCCCCAAATAGTTGATTAAGTGGCTATCATCGCATACATTAATACTGAATGAATATGCAAAAAATTACATATGCAAATTGAAGTCCGTCCCTCACTGATTGTTAAAAGCCAAGGAAAAAACTCGGTAGATCTCATTTGGCTCTCTCAGCTTCTTAAAGATATTGAGAGCGGAAGTTCTTTGGTAGTTGCTAGCAAAAGATCAGGCACATCTTATCGAGGGGCCTGGGGAAAGCTTAATGAGGTTGAAGAAACGCTTGGTATGCCTCTTATTGTGCGTACCAAAGGTCATGGCTCCAAGTTAACGGAGTTTGGATCTTTTCTTTTTAAGTTTATTGATGAAATGCAAGCTGGTCATTTGAAGTATGGCCATTCCTATCAAGAGACTTTATTAAAAGAAATAAATCAGATTCAGAAAGCAGAAAGCGCGCGCTGGAAGTTTCTCTCAAGTAGTGATTCGATTATTCAAAAAGCCATTCGAGAGGTCAAAGGATTTAGTCTCAAGATTGCAGGCTCCGGAGAGTCTTTAGAAAGATTGCTAAATAAGGAGGCGCACCTAGCGGGATACCATGTATCTGATAAGCAAAGCTCTAAAGCCATTATTCAGCGCTTATCTAAAAACGATATTCAAATTTATCCGGTGATGAAGCGCACTCAGGGCCTGATTGTAGAAAAAGGAAATCCACTCCATATTCGCTCCATTGAGGATTTGCTCAATCCCAAGATCCGTTTTATTAATCGCCAAATTGGCTCTGGTACGAGATTGTTATTGGATACCTTACTCATTCAGGAGGGGATTGAACCTTTAGATATCAATGGCTATCTACAAGAAGAGTTCACCCATTCTGCAGTAGCCAACGCCATACTCGCAGGAAAAGCTGACGTAGGTGTCGGTGTTAAAAATATCGCTCTAGAAAATGGGCTTGGCTTTATACCTCTGAAGGATGAAATTTTCTTTATCGCCATGCATGACGAAATGGTTGCACAACCAGAATCGTCAAAGTTGATTCGAAAAATTCGTAGCCTTTCTAGTGATGCTCCCGGTTATAAAGCAGTGAGTCTTAACCGCCAGATCAAAGAGTGGCTTTAGGATTGTTTCAGAGCGCTAAAATCATTTCATCATGATTCGCTTTTTCTTATTCTTAGCAACGTTGGCATTGTGCTCAAGCACTGCTTATGCACAGACTACTAAGATTGCAGTAGCAGCCAATATGAAGGGCGCTTTTACTGAAATTCTGAAATCATATAAATCTCATAGTGGATCCGAGATACAAGTGGTTTATGGCTCATCTGGAAATTTCTCAGCGCAGATCCTTAACGGTGCGCCATTTAGTCTCTTTATTGCAGCTGATGAACATTTTCCATTGGAGCTATACAAAAAAGGCAAGACGATCAATGAAGGCGCCATCTATGCAATCGGTAAGCTTGCTTTGATTGTGAAGACATCTTCGGGAATCCAAATTGGAAGCACCAAAACAGAGATTGCCAAAGCGATTGCTAAGTCAAACAAGGTAGCTATTGCCAAACCTGAGCTAGCTCCCTATGGCAAGGCTGCTATTGAGTATTTAAAAAATGAAGGATTGTTCGATTTGACTAAAGATAAGCTGGTTTATGGTGACAATGTAGGTGTTGCAACTAACTATGTTGTCACTGGGGCAGCAGACCTTGGGTTTACCGCCTTGTCATTGGCTAAGTCTTCCGAAGTGGCTAAAGACACGAATTACATTCTGATTGGTGATGGCTTGTATGAGCCGATAAAGCAGCGCATGGTTCTCATCAAGGGTGCTTCACCGCAGGCCCAAGAGCTTTATCAATATATGCAGGGTACTCAGGCTAAATCTATCTTGCAAAAGTATGGATACATGACGCCTTAATTGGGCTTCATATACCTGCGCATTTCTTGCAAAATATCTATTGGCGATTGTTCCAAAGTCTTAAGAACAGCAGCATAGTCTTCCGGTGGGCGGTTCTGGCTAAGCTTAAATTTGCCAGTCAGACTGTTGACATCAATCTCTATTCCAATAATGGCTCTAAGCATCATCTGAACATAGTCTTCTGGAGCATCATCAAGTTGCCAATTAGATTGATAGGTAGGTTCGTGAATGTTGGTCATTTGCGCAACATGATTTCTAAGCCATTGTGCGTCCTCAATGAGTTTTAGCGTGCCCTGAGCGTGGACTACTGCGTAATTCCATGTGGGAACTACTTTGCCAGCCTCCTTTTTGGAAGGGTACCAAGCTGGCGTAACGTAAGCATTAGGACCATGAAATATGGCTGTGACCTGCGGATGAGAACTGCCTGCAATTTTGACAAGTGGATTCACGCGCGCAATATGGCCGTGCAATTTAGTTTTGTCTGGACTTAGCATCAAAGGGAGGTGATTGACCTCCAATTGGTTTTCTAAATTTCCCACGACTGTTGCCAGTGGATACTCTGTAATGAGTTGCGCCAGGATGACCGGATCATCAACCGCAAAGTGTTTGGGTATGTACATGATGTTGTTCTTGAATGGGAGTCTAATCAGTATGCATTATGTCGATGCATTTTGTTTTGGATGAAGCCCCCAGGGCCCAAAAAGCTGCATTATTTGATGATTATTCAGCATTCCCTTATAAATGATATTCATTCTCATTTAAAGATATAATGACCCATTAATAATCTATTAATGCATCAACCCATTTTGTATTGAATGAATTTAGAACAAGTAGATCTCGGTAGTCTTTATCGAGTCAGTGAAGTGACTGCTCCAAAAGACGCTCCTCAGATGAAGGGGCAATTGGAAGATATTGGCTTTTTACCGGGTGAACAAGTTGTATTGCTGCGCAAGGGTCTTTTAAAAAGGGGGCCTTATTTAGTTCGAGTAGGCGCTTCTACTTTTGCATTGCGTCACTCTGAGGCTCGTATGATTGAGGTTGAGTTAATTACGCATGCCTGAGTCAAAAGTTCATTTTTTCCCTAGCGAACCTTTGGTAGCTTTATTGGGAAATCCTAATTGTGGAAAGACAGCACTCTTTAATTTGCTGACCGGCAGTCGCCAAAAGGTTGCCAACTATTCTGGTGTTACTGTTGAGCGTAAAGAGGGAAAACTTTTATTAGAGTCTGGAAAAAATGTCCGCATCTTGGATTTACCAGGCGCGTACAGTCTTTACCCAAGGTCGCTTGATGAGCGTGTGACCTGCAATGTTCTGCTGGGACGCGCAGAAGGGGAGAAGCGTCCTGATCTTGTGCTCTGCATACTTAGTGCGATGAACTTGCGACGCAATTTACGCCTTGTACTTGCGGCAAAACGCCTTGGATTGCCCTGTGTAGTGGTGCTCAATATGCTTGACATTGCTAAGCGTCAGGGCCTTCATATTGATACAGTGGCGCTCTCAAAAGAATTGGGTCTACCAGTCATTACGAGTATTGGTATTGAGTCAAGTGGTGCGGATGGTATCAAGCAGTATTTATCTGCTCTAGATTGGCGGCATCTGCAACAGCTTCCTGTTAGCGCTGATGATGCTCAGTTAGAAAATGTCGCTTCGCATATTGCCCATGCGGAATCGGACAATATACAAGTACAACGGATTTTGCAGAATCTCGGATTAGATCAAATCATTCCGGATCACTTTAGCGATCGCTTAGATTCTGTTTTGCTCCATCCTGTATTTGGACCAATGATATTGGTGGTATTGCTGTTTTGTATTTTTCAGGCGGTATTTAGTTGGGCTGCAGTGCCAATGGAATTGATCAAAGATGCTGTTGAGTACCTTGGTACCCAGATCGCCAATGTCTTACCTAATACTTGGGTACGTAGCCTCCTCATCGATGGCATCTTGGCCGGCTTAGGTGGCGTGATTATTTTCTTGCCGCAAATTTTGATCTTGTTCTTTTTTATTCTGTTGCTTGAAGAATCTGGTTATTTACCCAGAGCAGCTTATTTGTTGGATAGGGTGATGGGGTCAGTTGGACTATCGGGTCGCTCATTCATTCCTCTATTGTCGAGTTTTGCTTGTGCTATTCCCGGCATTATGGCTACAAGAAGCATTTCGAATGCGCGCGATCGTTTGGTCACCATTTTGATTGCCCCAATGATGACGTGCTCTGCGCGTTTGCCCGTATACGCGCTATTGATTTCTGCCTTTATTCCAGAGCAAAAGATCTGGGCGGGTATAGATTTGCAGGGCTTAGTATTGTTTTTGCTGTATTTGGCAGGAATTTTGGGTGCCATGGGCGTCGCTTGGGTCTTAAAGCGTTTCGCAAGCGAGCAGTTCAGAACAAATGCGCTCATGATGGAGTTGCCAAGTTATCACATGCCTCGTGTAAGTAATTTAGCTATCAGTCTTTGGCAACGTGCTGAAATATTCTTGCGTCGTGTTGGTGGCATCATTCTGATTATGACCGTGGGTTTATGGGCTCTATCGAGCTTTCCTCTTCCGCCGGAGGGAGCAACGGGATCAGCTATTCAATATAGCTTTGCGGGAGCGCTAGGGCAGGCGTTGGCCCATATTTTTTCTCCCATTGGATTTAATTGGCAAATTAGTATTGCTCTTGTTCCCGGTATGGCAGCGCGCGAGGTTGTTGTGAGTTCCCTTGCAACGGTTTATGCGTTATCGAGTTCGAGCGCAGACGCTGCTGAGGCATTAGTACCGCTCATCTCGGGCGGTTGGTCATTGGCAACGGCACTTTCTCTTTTGGCATGGTTTGTTTTTGCTCCTCAGTGCCTCTCTACCATTGCTGCCGTGAAGCGGGAGACCGGTGGCTGGAAGATTCCGGTCATCATGCTCAGCTATCTTTTTGCATTAGCTTATATCGCCTCCTTTATTACTTACAGAATTGCGATTTTCTTTGGTCTTGGTTAGGCGTTTACCCAAAACATATCTATAAAAGAGCACATTTCTTCAAATTAGGCTAAATTCTTATCTATTGCTTGATAGAAAGAACGCCAAAATGAATCGAATTATTGTGATATCAACCCTCATCGGTATTGTTGGGGTATTTTCTTCAGGGTTGTCATTAGCCCAGTCTGGAGAGAAAACATATAAGCAAGTATGTGCCGCTTGTCATGGCACCGGCGTTTTGAATGCACCTAAATTTGGTGATAAAGCGAAGTGGGCTCCATTGATAGCCGAGGGTCAAGTGACCTTAACGGCGCACGCTTATTTTGGCGTGAGAGGGATGCCAGCTAAAGGCGGTAACCCCAATCTCAGCATTGAAGCGTTTTCAGATGCGCTGGTGTACATGGTTAACAACTCTGGCGGTAATTGGAAATCGCCAGATGCCCAAACCATCGCAGCCATTAATAAAGAAGTTGAGGCTCGCAAGTCTGGCGCTAATAAGAAACAATAGATTACTGCTCAATACAATAACCGTATGACTCTCTCACCATATCAAATGGAGATGATCGGTTATTGCGCCGCTTTTTTAACAACGATCGCTTTTTTGCCCCAGGCTATCCAATCTTGGCGTACCCGAGATCTATCGGGTATTTCCTTGGGCATGTACTCCTTATTTACGGCGGGAGTGGGTTTGTGGCTGGTCTATGGCTTGATTATTGAAAAGTGGCCCTTGATTCTAGCTAATGCTCTCACTTTTGCTTTGGCGTTGAGTATTTTGTTATTAAAAGTGCGTCATACTGCTAAAAAATAAAAATCACCTCAGAAAGGGAAGTTATGAGTTCAGCTTTTGTGATTGATCCGCCAATTCAGGTTTCTTTGCCAGTGACAGGGGATAGTCGTCGGTTTGCTGTGAATCGGATTTATTGTGTTGGTCGCAACTATGCTGACCATGCCCGAGAAATGGGTCACGATCCTGACCGTGAGCCACCATTCTTTTTTATGAAGCCTGCCAATTCTATTGTGACCGATGGCAAAGACATGGCGTACCCCAATCTTTCGAATGATGTGCATCACGAAATTGAAATGGTAGTAGCGATTGGTAAGGGTGGATCCAATATTCCTGCAGACAAAGCTTTAGAGCACGTTTATGGATACGGGGTTGGACTGGACATGACACGACGCGATCTTCAAGGTGAAGCCAAAAAGATGGGACGTCCTTGGGATACTGGTAAAGCATTTGATCAATCAGCACCTTGTGGTGAGATCACCCCAGTTGCTCAGTGCGGTCATCCAAATCAAGGCGCAGTTAAGCTCTTGGTAAATGGTGAAGTTCGGCAGTCAGGTGATCTTAATCAGCTGATTTGGAATGTGCCCGATACGATCGCCTACTTATCTACCTTATTTACGCTTGAGCCAGGTGATTTGATTTTTTCAGGTACCCCAGCAGGCGTGGGCCCCGTGAAAAAAGGTGACGTACTGGAAGGCAGTGTTGCTGGATTGAAAAATCTCAAAACAAAAATTGTTTAAGAGTAGGTTTTTTCAATACTGGCGATCACGCAGGTTTTTACTTACCAGCCCACTTCGGTGGTCTGCCTTCTAAAAAGGCGTTGACGCCTTCTCGAAAATCCTGGCTGTTATAAGTCTCTCGCATGAGGTCTGTGCAGTCAGGTAAATTGCTTTGCAGTAAACGCGCGATAGCAAGCTTGCTTGCTTTTTGTGTAATGGGCGCAAGGCTGGCAAGCTTATTGGCTAAGGCTTCTGCAGCGGCATTGATCTCTTGTGCTGGCGCGATCTCATAGAGATAACCCGAAGTAAGTAATTCAGGTGCTTTGATGAGCTCGCTGGTGAGTAACATTTTTTTCACCATCGGCGTGCCAAGATGAGCGCTGAGCCACGCAAGATTGCTAGGTGATAAGCAATTGCCTAATGTGCGGGCTACCGGTATCCCAAAGCGCGCATCAGGGGTTGAGATACGAAGATCACAGGCGGTTGCAATCAACAATCCACTGCCAACAGCAAGCCCTTCAATTAATGCGATGGTGGGAAAGGGTAGTTGTTGCAGCGAGCTGAAAATGGCATCGACAGCAACTTCATAAGCCTCATCTTTTTGGAGATGAACAAATTGCTCAATATCACTACCCGAGACAAACGCTTTATCACCAGCACCTCTAAAAATGGCCACTCTTACGGATGCATTTTTTGCCAATGAATCACAAATCACCTTCAGTTCTTCATACATAGGCCATGTCATGGCATTGCGTGCTGCAGGATTATTGAAAGTAATCCTGGCAATCGATCCATCAATACTGACAACTAGGCAGGGTGGTGTATTTGGCTCGCTCATAGAAGCATTCTAAACAAAAGCAATGTAATCCCTACGTCAAGTTCAAGCAAAAGACCTTGTAATTCTGCTGAAATTTAGATCACCACAATCCTGAGCTAGAATCTTTGCTATGTACATGTTTCTTCCATTTCTAACGGCGTTGATCGGACTCATATTGGTCTGGTTTGAGAAGCGCCTTGCTGGGTTAGTCATGCTGGGAATTACCGTCTTTATTTTGATGGCCTGGTTCCGTTTCCATGCTAACAGTCACTTGAATATCAGTCTGTAAGTCACGTGAGTAAGCAAACTTTTCCTTCGCTAGCAGCCTTAGGCAATCAACTGGCATTGTTGGCAGTCAATGGCACCTTAGCCTATGCCTTTTTTGATCAGCTCTTTTTTGGCGAACTACCATGCCCACTGTGTTTAATGCAAAGGGTGGGTTTTGTTCTGATTGGGTTTGCCTTAGTCCTTAATATCCGCTGTGGTGCGCATGCTGCACATTATGGATGGGGCATTATCGGCGGTCTTGTAGGTATGACAGTGTCCTTGCGCCAAGTATTGCTCCATATACTGCCGGGCGATCAAGGATTTGGTTCTACCTTTTTAGAGTTGCATTTTTATACCTGGGCCTTTGTTGGCTATATTGGCCTACTTGCAGGCTTTGCAATTTTATTAATGTTGCCTAACCGTGATGTGCGATCACGCTCTTGGTTTGCGAACGCATTAGTCATCCTTTTTATTTTGCTCGTGTTGGGTAATCTCGTGTCTACTTTGCTCGAGTGCGGCATTGGCCCATGCGCTGATGATCCTGTTCGTTATGATGGCTGGTTGTGGCTAAGATCCCGACTGGGTTTCTAGGCATATAGCCCATGAATGGGCTAATAAAAAATGATATTTTTAAAAGCAACAATAAGACTTCTGCTGATCTTCTCTATGAGTGCGCTCATGAGTATGGCTTATGCGCAAACCTCATCCAAGCAGAGTAACTCGTGGCCCAAGCAACCCATTCGCATTATTGTGACCTTTACCCCTGGAGGGGCTCCTGATATTTTGGCGCGTATCTTGGCTGAGAGTTGGCAGCAATCACTCGGAGTTCCCGTCTTGGTTGAGAATCGTCCAGGTTTTGGGGGCAATATTGGTGCTGATCATGTGGCGCGAAGTGACCCTGACGGCTATACGCTCTTAATTGGCACTGTAGGAATTCATGCGATCAATGCGGCTCTCTATGAAAAGATGACGTTTGATCCTGTGAAAGATTTCACGCCCATTAGTTTTTTGGCAAGCACCCCAAATGTATTAATTGTGAATAAACAATTGGGAGTAAATAATCTGCATGAGTTAATCGAGTTAGCAAAAGCAAAGCCGAATCAATTAACTTTTGGATCTTCCGGTGTCGGCACTTCATTGCATATGTCTGGAGAATTATTTAAGGAAATGACGGGGGTGCAAATTCGTCATATTCCCTACAAGGGTCGCGCTCAATCATTGCCAGACTTGGTGAGTGGGCGTATCTCGATGTTATTTGATAATTTATCTTCATCATTGCCCTTGATTAAGGCGGGTGAGGTACAAGCTTTGGGCGTGACAACTCTCAAGCGCTCGCCAGCGGCCCCTGAAATTCCGACATTGGCTGAGCAAGGTTTGCCGGGATTTGAGGCAGTCTCTTGGTTCTCGTTAATGGCGCCAGCGAACCTGCCGCCAGATATTCAAAATCGTCTCAATCAATTAACCAGAAGCGCATTAAATCAACCCGAGATCAAAAATCGCCTTTTGGCAAACGGCTTAGATCCTGCTCCTGGTAGCCCTAAAGATCTAGCGAAATTGATTACGCAAGAATCCCTGAAGTGGAGTAGGGTTGTGCAGCAGTCGGGTGCAAAATTAACCCAATAAACAGGTCTCAGAAATAAATTATTTTTCTGTCAGCCTAGTGGTTTTTGAGGCGTTATTGGTGGTAAGGTGATTCAATATCTACATAAAATAACTGACTATATTCAAGACAAATCGGCCTAAACACAGGGGGTCAATTATGAAACTCATCAACAAATTCAGTGCCTTAGGAATTATTCTTGCTGCTTTGCTTGCATTCACTCCGATGGTATCGAGCGCCGGCAACGTAGGGTGGAATGTCACCGTTGGCGGTGGTTATGGTGGTTGGCGCCCAGCGGCATATGGACCTTATGGCGGTGGCGGCTGGGGTTACGGCTGGCGTGGTAATTGGGGTTATGGTGGTTACTATGGACCTTACGCTGGTTACTATGCGCCCCCAGCAGTTTATGCTCCTCCCCCTGTGGTCACTTATGCGCCGCCTGCGCAACCGATGGTGTTGGCTGCACAACCACAACCAGCAGTTTGGTATTTCTGTGAAGCGAGTGGAAAATATTATCCGTATGCACAGGAGTGCCCATCAGGGTGGCAGACTCAACCCGCGACTCCGCCCACTAGCAATACCCCACAAAGTCGTCCACAATATTGATAACCACTTTTCTAGGTAATTTATGAATCGCTTGACTCGTATCACATTGATGACTGCTGCCGTCATCACTTCATTAAGTGCTTGTGTATCTGCGCCAACTGGGCCAACAGTTGCAGTGATGCCGCGCGAAGGAAAACCATTTGAAGTATTTCAGCTAGAAGATATGCAATGCCGTCAATTTGCAGCCAATGCTGTGAAAGATACTAGCGATGCTGCATTAAAAGAAGGTGCAACTAGTGCCGTCATTGGTGCTGCGTTGGGCGCTGCTGCTGGCGCTGTCATTCAAGGAGGTAATCACGCAAATGTCGGCACAGGTGCTGGCGTAGGCATGCTCGGAGGTGCCGCCATGGGAGCCATGAATTCTGCTGGTAAACAAAACCAAGCGCAGATGCAGTACAACATTGCTTATCAACAGTGCATGTACTCAAAAGGCAATCAGGTGCCAAGTTATGCTGCTCCTGCGCCAGGACAGGGATATCGTTAAGCTTTCTAGGCCCGTGTAAACACTACACCTGAACCGGCGGATGCGTTCTTTCATAACGTTCCGCCGTTTTTCTAAATAGATAGAGTAGTAAACAAGCTGCCAATCCCAGGCTAACACTGTTGGCAGCCCAAAACCCATTGGCTCCTTGCAAGAAGGCAGGGGTATTGCCAAAAATATTAAATCCTAAAAGATAGCCTCCACCAAGGCCTACCCCCCAAAGAGAGCCCGCATAAATTACCATGGGCCAAAAGGCGATGCGATAGGCGCGCAAAATAAACGCAGCCGTCACTTGAAGCGCATCAAAGACTTGATAAAAAGCAATGAACAACATTAAAGGAATAGAAAATAGTTTAACTTCCTGCGGCGGGTCGTACAAATCAAGTAATTGATAACGAGATATCCAAACGGCAACGCCAATAGTGATGCACATACCAGTGGTAAAGAGCACAGAAGACCAACCAATTTCTTCTGCGCGCTCCTGCTGATTGGCTCCAATCGATTGGGATACCAATGTCATCGTTGCAATCGACAGTGATAGTGGCACCATATAAATCACCGTACCCATATTGGCAACAATTTGGTGTCCAGCTAAGGCGGTAGTGCCTAAGCGTGCAATAAACAAGGACATGAAGGTAAAGGAGGTGACTTCGATAAGGTAGCTAAAGCCAATCGGTGTGCCTAATTTGAGTAAAGTCCAAATGCGATGCCAATTAGGCCAACTAAAGCGTGCAAATATTTTAAATGGACGGTAAAAGCGATCGTATACAACAAAGCCAAGCGTGATGATGAGCCACGTCCAATTAATCATGACGGTCGCTACAGCACACCCAGGGCCACCCATAGCGTCAATGCCAAAGCCGCCGTATATAAATAGCAGGTTTAAGGGCAATTTGAGTGCCAAACCAATTAATTGAACAACGGTAATTACTGCGGGGCGCGATACGGCATTATGCAGTGCCATCAATACTCGCATCAACATACTCGCTGGCAAGCCAAGCGCCAAAATATGTAAGTAGAGTTTGGCTTTGTCTTCAATTTCTGGACTCGTTTTGGAGATCGCCAGAATGACATCTGCATTGAGCAAAATGAAGCAGCCCAGAATCGTTAAGCCCAAGGCAAGCCAGGCAGCTTGACGAACCTCCTCACCAATTTCATGAAGTCGTTTTGCACCAAAGAGTTGCCCAGCAATCGGAGCTAATGCTGAAACCACACCAGTTAGGCCGACATAGATACTGATAAAAATGGCAGAAGCCATCGCTAGAGCAGCCAAGTCATCTGCGGAGTAACGCGCTGTCATGGCGGTATCTAAAACACCAAACGCAATCACGGCTAACTGACCAATCAGTAAGGGTCCAGCGAGATTGAGTAGCGCAGGGATATCCTCACGCAGGCGTGATAACTTTAAGTGCAGCACAATTATTCCGGAACGACTTCGTAAAGACGTAGGCGCTCGTCACGGTCGGACGCGCGACGATCTTCCCAGAGCAGGGTGAGTTTCTTGTTATTTAAACGTGCGTAGGCTGTCGCCTCTGATTGGCTATGTATCAACAAGAGAGGGCAGCTAGGGTCATCTCTTAATGTCAGCTTAGTAAAGTAATCAAATGATGCGAGCTGAGCATAACCGAGGTTACTGGTATCAATGCATTCTGTGCTGTCTGGCATTGCTTGCACTAAACGAGCAGAAACATAGCGATATGTTTTGGCATAGTTAATAGTTGGCAACCATAAAGTCATTAATAGCACCCACATCAAGGTTGTACCCGATGCTGAGATGATTAAACAACGCCAAATTTCTTTTGGCGCACGAGAAGTTCGCCAGCGCACGATCGCAATCCATACGCCAGTAATCACTAGCGCTACAACGAAGGCCAAAATATTAAATTGACCCTCAAATCCTGGTAGATAACGCGCGACATTGTCTGCAATGGGCTCTGGAAAGCCAGTTATTTTGGCAAGCCAAATAATCCAAATTGCTAAGGCAATGATGGTGAAGCTAAACATTGCAAACCAGTCAATAAAGCTAATAAAGCTTCTCTTTAAGATGGGCAAGCTAAACGCAGCAATGATCGAAAGGCTAGGAATCAAAATAATGAGGTCATGTTCATTGGCCTGGCTTCTAAAAAGCACGTAGATAAAACAGCCAATAAATAAGCTAAACGGAATGCAGAGGTGAGGGGCGCGCCAGGCGCCCGCTTCTTTGATGCGCCCCCAGTGCGCAAGCGAGATGATGGCCAAAGGCCAAACAGGCCATGCATAAGCCCAGAAGTTCACACTTAAAAATTCGAGAGACTCCAAAGACGGAAAGTCACGCATTGCTGGAGTATTGCGCCAGCCCTCTTGGGCAACATGACGCCATTCAGGTGTGAGGTCGGCGAGATACCACAGTGCTGGCCAAATCAGGATGCCTACAATGCCAAAAAATGTGCTGGTGATTGTCCAGCGGTAGCGTAAACGTGCATTGCTGGCAATCACTGCAATGATGGTGGAGACAATGACAATGACGCTTAATGCGACATTACTTGAAAGTGCGACGATCGTCACGCCTAGCCCAGTCCATAAGCCACCTTGCCAAGGTTTATCTAAGCCGCGAACCGTGCCATAAAGCACAATACTGATGCCCATCAGTTGCGCCATCATCGGCGTTGTTTCATGGGCACGTTGTGCGAGACCAATGCACGCTAAAAAGATGAGTAGAGCGCCATCGGCCAAAGTCATGCCATAGCTTTTGAGATCAGGCTGTCCGCCTACAGCCAGAGCCATTGGTTGCACTTCACGTCGGCGACCTAAAAGATAGGTTGCATACCAAATCGCTAGTGCTGCGCTAAAGAAACACACTGCAGAGTACAAACGCGCTGCATTAGCTGCGCCAATCCAAGGAGCAAACAATTCAATGAGTGTTGCGCCCATCCAATAGGGCAATGGTGCTCCTAGAGAAATATCACGACCCGCTAGATGGGGGACGATCCAATCGAGGGTGTCACCACGAAATAAAGTCCACATGCCACCAAAGCCGATTGCATCTTCATTCTTCCATGGATCGCGAAAGAAAAGACCGGCAAAACCATACACCAGAGTCAACGCAAAAATAATGATGCGCGGAATCGATTTAGTGGCGGCAGCAGTGAGTTTGACCATGAACCTTATTCAGACTAAACATATTCAGTACAACAAAACATCAATAAAAAAGGCAGCAAACGCTGCCTTGATTATCTCGCAGAGAAGGGCATACCCATACCCTGCGATGAAGAGGTGTATTAAGCCTTCTTCTTTGTCGCTTTTTCAGCAGCTTTGGCTTCTGCAGCAGCTGCTTTTTTCTCAGCAGTTTTTGCAGCGCCGTCACCGGAAGCTTTAGCAACTGCTTTGCTACCGAATTTCTGACGGAATTTCTCAACACGACCAGCGGTATCCATGATTTTTTGGGTACCAGTGTAGAAAGGATGTGATTCAGAAGAAGTCTCGATCTTGGCTAATGGATATTCATTGCCGTCTTCCCACTTGATGGTCTCTTTAGTAGCCATTGTGGAGCGAGTCTTGAAGCTGAAGTTGTTAGAAACGTCCAAAAAGACGATTTCACGATATTCAGGGTGAATGCCAGGTTTCATTTTGAGTCCTATGAGCGGGTAGCCGTTTGAGTTAGTAAACCCAAATACTTTCCCAGGTTTTAAAAGCAGTAAAACCGAAATTATGCCATGAAATCAATAACAAAGCGCTGTTTTGAGGGGTAAAAAAGCCCAAAAAAGGCCTCAAACCCCCTAAATTAGCC
>NZ_JAHBAK020000041.1 GCF_018500155.2 Polynucleobacter sp. | reverse complement strand
TTCAATTGACCCCCAAAGATCTTATTTCTTTTGATATTTTTAAGCGTAGCTATGATGCTCGTAAAAATGTTGCATTAGCCTTTATTTACACCATAGATGTTTCAGTGAAAAATGAAGAAGCGCTGTTAAAGCGTTTCCCCAACGATCACCATATCAGGCAATCTCCTGATACTAGCTATCACTTTGTAGCTAGTGCGCCGCAGTCTCTTGCCACTGGTAAGGCATTACGTCCAGTGGTCATCGGTTTTGGTCCCTGCGGAATTTTTGCTGCTTTAGTGTTGGCGCAAATGGGGTTTAAACCGATTGTTCTTGAGCGCGGCAAGCAGGTGCGCGAGCGCACACAAGACACTTGGGGGTTGTGGCGGAAAAATATTTTGAATCCTGAATCCAATGTGCAGTTTGGAGAGGGCGGTGCCGGAACATTTTCAGATGGAAAACTGTATAGCCAAATTAAAGACCCCAAGTTCTATGGACGTAAAGTCATTCAAGAATTCATCAAGGCAGGTGCTCCTCCAGAAATCGAATATGTTGCTAAACCCCATATTGGTACGTTTCGATTGGTGGGGATGGTGGAAAAAATTCGCCAAGAAATTATTAATTTAGGTGGTGAGATTCGTTTTTCACATAAGGTCACTGGCTTTGATATTGAGAATCAACAAATTAGAGGTATTCATATTGAGGGTCAGCCTGATTTGCCAGCCAGTCATGTGGTTTTGGCATTAGGGCATAGCGCCAGAGATACTTTTTATGCCTTGCATGATGCCGGTGTATTCATGGAGGCAAAACCATTTTCAGTGGGATTCCGAATAGAGCACCCACAATCGTTAATCGATAAAGCGCGTTTAGGGCCACATGCTGGTAATGAATTAATTGGTGCAGCAGATTACAAGTTAGTGCATCACGCAAAAAATGGTAGATCGGTTTATAGCTTCTGTATGTGTCCTGGAGGGACGGTCGTAGCTGCAGCCTCAGAGCCACAACGTGTCGTCACCAATGGCATGAGTCAATATTCTCGTAATGAACGTAATGCGAACGCAGGTATTGTGGTGGGCATCACGCCCGATGACTATCCAGGTGGACCCTTGGCTGGTATCGAATTTCAAAGACAGCTAGAGTCCAAAGCCTTTGAGTTGGGTGGAGGAACTTATGAAGCTCCAGGGCAATTAGTGGGGGATTTTTTAGCTGGCAAACCATCGACTGAGTTTGGGAGCGTATTGCCCTCTTACAAGCCTGGTGTTCACTTAACAGATTTGGCGCAGGCATTACCTGCTTACGCGATTGAGGCTATTCGAGAAGCGCTGCCAGCCTTCGAAAAGCAGATTAAGGGATTTTCAATGAAAGATGCCGTGCTCACTGGAGTGGAAACGCGCACCTCATCACCCTTGCGGATCACCCGTGGACCCAATTATCAGAGTTTGAATGTGAAAGGTCTTTATCCGGCGGGAGAAGGGGCTGGATATGCGGGTGGAATCTTGTCTGCCGGAGTTGATGGGATTAAAGTAGCGGAAGCGGTAGCGCTTGATTACCTCTCTTAGTTTTCTTATTGTCGACCTATAAACCTTTATGAGCTCAGCTGTGGATAAAAAAGAAGTAGATGAAAAAGAAGTGCTATTTCATCCAGAGCTCTTGCAAAAATTTGATATTAACGGCCCGCGTTACACCTCTTATCCTAGTGCTGATCGTTTTCATAGTGACTTTTCAGAGCAGGATTATGTAGGCGCACTTCAGCGTGTTGCAAAGCTCAAGGAGCCTATGTCCTTGTACTTTCATTTGCCGTTCTGTCCTAATATTTGCTATTACTGCGGTTGCAACAAGATCATCACCAAAGACCATGGGCGCAGTGCGAAATACATTAAATATCTAGCCAAAGAGATGGCTATGGTTACCAAGGTGATGGGTGCGCAAGGCAGAATACCGGTAACGCAATTGCATTGGGGAGGTGGCACCCCTACGTTTCTGTCGCACGAAGAGATGCGCGAGTTAATGCACCACACCAACGAGCACTTTGAATTGCTTCCAGGTGGTGAATACTCTATTGAAATTGATCCCAGAAGAGTTTCAGAACAAGATATTGCTCTGCTGGCTGAGTTGGGCTTTAATCGAATCAGTCTTGGAGTGCAAGATTTTAATTTGGCTGTTCAAGAGGCTGTTCACCGCATACAGACGATTGAAGAGACCCAGGCCGTGATTGATTGGTCTAGAAAGTATGGGTTTAAGTCAAGAAGTGTAGATTTAATTTATGGTCTACCCAAGCAGACGCCAGCTACATTTAAAGAAACTGTCGATGCAGTTTTGATGATGAATCCAGACCGCTTATCTGTTTATAACTACGCCCATTTGCCGCATATTTTTAAACCGCAGCGTCGTATCGCAGAGGCTGATTTGCCACCTGCAGCCGATAAGTTGGATATTTTGTCTAATACCATCACGCGCCTTGGCGAGGCGGGGTACGTCTTCATAGGCATGGATCATTTTGCTAAGCCGGATGATGAATTAGCCATTGCGCAGCAAGAGGGAAAGTTGCATCGCAATTTCCAGGGCTACTCAACACAAGCTGAGTGTGATCTCTTGGCCTTCGGAATATCTTCTATTGGAAAAGTGGATGATTGTTACTCCCAAAATGTACGTACATTAGATGAATACTATGCTGCTCTTGATGCAGGACATCTGCCTGTATTGCGTGGGCTACAACTAGACCAAGATGATTTGTTGCGTCGTGAATTGATAGGTGAGTTAATGTGTCAATTTGCACTCAACACAAAAGTGTTCGCATCTGACCATCAGATTGATTTTCAGGATTATTTCAAAACAGAGCTTGAAGAGCTCAAGGATTTAGAGCAGGCGGGATTATTAGAGTGGCGCAATGGTGACATTGTTGTGCCAATCAAAGGGCGTCTTCTCGCAAGAAGGGTCGCCATGACATTTGATCGTCACCTGCGGGAATCTCAGGCACGCGGCACCTATTCCAAGGTGCTTTAGGGTTATCCATAACTCATTTGATCTATATCAAATAAGCTGCAAAACTGTGTTGCTTTTCAGCACATAAAAAAATCACAACAACTTTTCATTTGATCTGCATCAAATAGCGTCACCCCCGTTCATTTCAAAATGAATCATCGAAATTGATAACAAAAAGGGGTAAAACATGCGTCTTAAATCATTAGTAGCAGCAATGGCTGCAGTGGCTTCCTTGGCACCAGTGGCTTCACAAGCCCAATCATCTGGGGATAATCCATGGATGTTGCGTGTGCGTGCAGTAGATCTCTTGTTTCAAAACGGTCAGAGCAATGCACTCTCTACACTGAACGTAAAAGCTCAGAATGAATTTATTCCTGAGTTTGATATTTCTTATTTTTTCACAAAGAATATCGCAGCTGAGTTGGTGTTGACTTATCCACAGCAAGTGAATATCACTGCAGGTTCTGGTAATAACAACATTGGTAAGATTTCTGCGTTGCCACCATCATTATTGGTTCAATATCACTTTACCGACCTAGGCGCCTTTAAGCCATACGTCGGCGTTGGTGTGAACTACACCATTTTTGGCAATCGTCAAAATTTCCCAGCACTTGGAAACTCTGTGCAAGTTGATCAAAACAGCGTAGGTGTTGTTGGTCAAATTGGTGGTGACTACATGTTTGATAAAAACTGGGGTCTGAACATTGATGTGAAATATGCAACGATGAGCACCAATGTGAATACTGTTCAAGGCGGTACCAATCTTGGTAAATTGACCTTGAATCCTTGGATGCCAGCAGTTGGTGTGACTTATAAGTTCTAAGAATTCAGTTCTTAGTTCTTGAGATAGAGCCCTGCAGGGGCTCTATTTTTTTACCTTCATTTCGATTAATCAATCAAATCGTAAGTAAATCGCTAATAAGACGAAGGAATTGTGCCTCATCAAAATCTTTATTATTAAAGCGTTTGATGCGTTGATGCTCAGGCGGGTTGATTCTTCGCGTGGCATATTGATCCCAATGCATCAGTTTCCACCGATCTCTTGGATCACCCCTTTTTTCCATGCGTAATTTTGCTTCTTGCGCATCAAGGTCAATCCAAGCAATCGAGATACTGGTCTGGGATGGAATTCCTAGGGCTTCTGGATTCATCATTCGACCACTCTGTATCTCTTTAGAAAACGGACCAACCAAAATGACATTGACTCCCAGCAGCAGGTTTTCACGGGCAATATCAATGAGTCCACGGTATTCCCAATCTCGCAGATGATCGAGATAGAAAGGGCTATCTCGATCATTTGGATTGTTAGTGGTGAGCTCCATCACATGAGCGCTAAAAGCGCCATACACCGTGTCTTTATCTAGAAAGAAAAAGTCTTCCCCGGTTTTTTCAACAATCAGGGGAAGCGCCTTCTTGGCTAAAGTCGATTTTCCTGTGCCAGCATGGCCTGCAAAAAGGATGAGGCGAGGGGAGAGGGGGCTGAGTTTGCAAATCATATATAGCTAGTCTCGCAGAAATTTCCCAAAATATCTCTGAATTTTCCGAAGCGACGATAATGTTGCCATGGCTTTAATCGTACTTACAGATGCAAAATTGGCTTTTGGCCATGTTGACCTCCTTGCGAATACTGCATTCTCATTAGAATCCGGTCAGCGCGTTGGCCTTATTGGCCGCAACGGAACAGGAAAATCCTCGCTTTTAAAGATTCTGGCTGGTCTAGAAAAGCTAGATGATGGCTTGCTGCAATATCAGCAAGGCCTACGAATTGCATATGTGCCACAAGAGCCCATTTTTGAGGCGGAAGAAACCGTTTTTGATGCGGTATCTAAGGGTGTTGCTACGGCAAAGGCCTTGCGAGAAGAGTACGAGGCATTGAGTGTTGGCGACTGGGATGATGCCGCACATCATCGTATGGATGAATTGCAGTCTCAATTAGAAACGATGAGTGGGTGGAATTGGGAGCAGCGTGTACATGAAACGCTGGATCGATTGCACTTGGATGCTGACCAAAAAATCAGTAGTCTTTCTGGGGGAACCAAAAAACGGGTTGCTTTAGCACGTGCCTTAGTGGAAGTCCCAGATGTTTTGTTATTGGATGAACCAACTAACCACTTGGATCTTGACTCCATTGCCTGGTTGGAAGAATTGCTGAAAGAGTATCAAGGCTCAGTTATTCTCATTACCCACGATCGCGCATTTTTAGATAATGTTTGTACACAAATTGTGGAACTCGATCGCGGTATTTTGCGTAGCTACCCAGGTAATTTTTCGCAATATGAAGTTCTTAAAGAGCAAGAGCTCAATGCTGAGTCGTTGGCCAACGCACGTGCGGATAAACTCCTGGCCCAAGAAGAAGTATGGATTCGCAAGGGGGTTGAGGCACGTCGTACGCGCAGCGTTGCCCGCATAGCACGTCTTGAAAAGCTGCGCGCTAGTCGGGCCGAGCGAAGAGATGCTATGGGGCAAGTCAAAATGGCAGTATCAGCTGGTGAGCGTAGCGGCAAGATTGTGGCTGAGCTGGATAATGTGAGCAAATCCTATGACAAGCCAATCGTTAAGGATTTCACGGCAACGATATTGCGCGGGGATAAGGTCGGTTTGTTAGGCCCTAATGGCGCTGGTAAAACGACTTTACTCAAATTGATTCTTGGGACCATTGCTCCGGACTCTGGCGCCGCAACAATGGGAACCCGTATTGAGGTTGCTTATTTTGATCAGATGCGTGAAGGCCTCAATCTCAATGCCTCGCTAGAAGATTACATCAGCCCAGGTAGCGAGTGGATTGAAATTAATGGCAATAAAAAACACGTGAAGAGTTATCTGAGCGATTTCTTATTTGCACCAGAGAGAACTAACTCTCCAATCAGTACGCTTTCAGGAGGGGAGCGCAATCGTCTCTTATTAGCGCGCTTGTTTGCAAGACCGGCAAATGTCCTAGTGCTCGATGAGCCCACAAACGATTTGGATATTGATACTCTTGATCTGCTAGAGCAATTACTGCAGGACTATAAAGGCACGGTGTTCCTAGTAAGTCATGATCGCTACTTTTTAGATAACGTGGTGACCAGCATCATTGCGTATGAAGGTGATGGGTTGTGGCGTGAATACGAGGGCGGCTATGAAGATTGGAAAATTCAAAAAGCGCGTACAGAGGCTATTCGAGCAGAAAATGCCAGTCAAAAATCTCCACCAAAAGGGGAAGTCAAAGTTGACCCAGTGGTGGAGGCTAAACCTGTACCCAAAAAAAATATACAAAAACTCAATGGCAAGGAGCGCCAGGAGCTGGAGTCCTTGCCTCAGTTGATTGAGGCGTTAGAAGCTGAGCAGGCGGATATTGGAATTGCTATGAGCAATCCCGATCTATATAAAAATGAACCGGAGTTAGCTGCCAGTATGCAGGCTCGGCTCTCAGAAATTACAGAACAGTTAGAGCAAAAGTTGCAACGCTGGGAGCAGCTACTGAGCCGCTCCGAATCCTAGTGGCAGAATTTAGTCACCACGCTTGAGGCGAGCGCGTAACGTAGCAATTTCATCTAATAGATCTAAAGCAAGTGCAACGCCTGGGACATTGAGATCTAGATCATGGGTTAAGTGTGCCGCTGTTTTGGCTCTTCTTAATGATTCGCCGCCAAAGCGCCAGTCTTCTGGAGAGGAACCAGTTGGACTCAAAACGCCTTCGGTAACCCAAGACATGATGAGTTCTTGTGGGGTTCGTGCAGCATGAGAGAGCTCCACAATGCTCATGTGAACCTCGTTCTCTACCACGCTACCTTCAATCCAGGTGATATTGGTTGTATTGATTTGTGTCATCGCATCATCCCTTCAAATGGTTTCTAGGGTTGAAATCAAACGCTTTTTCAAAGTTTTGATAGGCTTCTTTATGGGCATCCGTATCTGCCGGCGGAAGAGCAATCGTTGGTACAACATATAAATCGCCAGGCTCGCTACTAGGAATACCTTTACCTTTTAAACGCATTTTTCTACCCGCTACTGTGCCGGCTGGAATTTTGAGCTCCAGGGTGGAACCAGACGGTGTCGGAACGTTGACTGTGGTTCCCAGAGCAGCCTCCCAAGGTGCTAATGGAATGTCAATAAACACATCTTTACCATCTACCCGATAAGTCGCATTAGGGTGGAAATCGATTTCTAAATAGAGGTCTCCAGCTGGCCCTTCTCCAATCCCTGGGCCGCCTTGTCCTGAGAGTCGAAGATTTTGTCCTGCTTTAATTCCCTTTGGAATACTGACATCGAGTTTGCGCTCTTGAGTTGTGACATGCCCATCCGCATCTAAGGTGGGCATGTGTAGCGCAATAGTACGCTTAGCACCGTTATAGGCATCAGCAAGATCAATCAGGATTTTGGCGTGGTGGTCTTGACCTTTGAAGTTCATCCCCTGACGAGTATGACTTCCACGACCGCCTTGACGATGTTTACCGCGACCAAAAAGAGATTCAAAGAACTCGCTTTGATCACCTTCAAAACCACCGCCGTAACCAGGGTGTCCACCACCAAAGCCAGCGTCAGAATATTCAAATCCTTCATTCCAGTTTGGAGGAGGAGAGAAGTCCTGACCATTTTTCCAGTTGGCACCAAAGCGATCATATGCTGCTCGCTTTTCAGTATCCTTTAATACCGCATAAGCTTCACCAATTTCCTTAAACTTTTCTTCAGCCCCAGATTCTTTGTTGACGTCGGGGTGATATTTGCGTGCAAGCTTGCGATAGGCTGATTTGATATCCGCCTCAGTGGCTGTTCGAGGTACGCCAAGGGTTTCGTAATAATCCCTAAATTTCATAAGCTAGTAGTAATCCTTAAGCAATTGATAACCAAAACTGTACTAGATCAATTCTACAGGCGTCTATCGCTAGATTGGTATTTTGCAGACACCCCCAGACTGCTCTACATCTATTGAATTAGGGAGCCAAATCAAATACCAATACTTCAGCATTTTTACCCTGTGAAAGGGTGAGCTCCTTTTCATCATGAATCAATAGAGCATCGCCATCATGCAGGGTTTGACCGTTCACTACGAGCGTTCCACGAATTAGATGCACGTAGGCCTTGCGACTTGCATCTAATGGCAGTTTGGCGGATTGATTTTCTTCGAATAGACCTGCATACATCTTGGCATCAGCAGTAATGGATACAGAATTGTCTTGGCCATCTGGGGATGCGACCAAACACAATTTGCCTTGCTTATTGACTGCGGGAATCGATTTTTGTTCGTAGCTTGGCTCTATTTCTAGGGTATTGGGTTCAATCCAGATTTGTAAAAAGTGCGTGGTTTGATCTTTTGCATGGTTAAATTCGCTGTGCGTAACACCTGTGCCAGCGCTCATACGTTGCACATCCCCAGGTGGAATGCCTTTAATATTGCCCATACTATCTTGATGGGCTAATTCACCTGATAAAACATAGCTAATAATTTCCATGTTACGGTGACCATGTTTACCAAAACCCATGCCTGCAGCAACGCGGTCCTCATTAATGACGCGCAGATTGCCCCATCCCATAAAGCGGGGGTCGTGGTAGCCGGCAAAAGAAAAGGAATGGAAGCTTTTGAGCCAGCCGTGGTCAGCATAGCCTCTGTCTTGTGATTTTCTGAGTAAAAGCATAATTAAGAGAAGTTAATCTAAAAAATGTCTATAAGAACATTATCATTAGCTTTTCAAATATTTGCCAAATAGTCGAGCATGGGTAGCTTTAAACAGGATATTCGAGAATCATTTATTGGTCTTGCTGAGACAGCTCAGGAGAAATGGTCCGATTTCACTCAATTTTTGCAAGAGGCCTGGCCGCTACTCGTTTTCTTGCTCATCGTTTTGATGGGAATTTGGTGGTATGCAGATCCACCTCCTCCAAGACATGTGATCATGGCTACCGGCTCACCAGGAGGGTCGTATGAAGCCTTGGGTAAAAAGTATTCAGAATTTTTTGCGAGTAAGGGTGTTGTATTGGAACTTATACCCACGAATGGAGCACAGGAAAATATTGCGCGCTTAAGTGATCGTAATGATCCTGTAAAGGCTGCCTTTGTGCAGGCAGGGGTGGTACGGCCAAAAAATGTCACCGGCATTCAATCGTTGGGCGCAATTGGTTATGACCCCATTTGGTTTTTTTATTCTGGGCCTGAGGTTAAGCAAAGCGATTTTGAGGTTTTGCAAAAACACGCGAAATATTTTACGAATCGCAAAATTTCAATTGGCGTAGAGGGTAGTGGTACTCATGCGCAGGCGATGAGGATTTTAAAAGCCACTGGTTTAGATCAGGCTAATATGCAAATGTTGAATTTGCCTGGAGGGGAGGCAGTTAAAGCACTTAAAAATGGTGACATTGATGGCGCTTTTATCGTAGATGCATTTGAGGCGCCTAATGTTCAAGAGTTGCTTTCCAACCCTAAATTGCATTTAGTGTCTTTTAGGCGTGCTGAAGCGCTAACTAAATTGATTCCCTATTTGCAGATATTGGAAGTCCCAGAGGGGGCCTTTAGTTTGGAACGTAATTTTCCAAACGAAGATATCAAATTAGTTGCAACCACTACAAATTTGTTAATTGATGATCGCATGCATCCAGCGATTCAGTTTCTATTTCTAGAGGCTGCGCGACAAATTAATGGAGTGGGATCATTTTTTTCCAAAAGGGGTGAGTTTCCTTCTTTCAAAGACTCACTACTGCCAGAAAGCCCTGTAGCTGTGCATTATGAAAAAAACCGTTACCCACTTCTCAGCGCTTATTTTCCATTTTGGCTGGCAGAGTTGATCAATCGACTGGTATTTATATTGTTACCGTTTTTTGTAATCGCATACCCTGCGCTACAAGCATTACCAAGCTTTAGAACGCGTAGGATGCATAACAAGATCAACCGCTTGTATGGTGAGTTAAAGACTTTTGAACAAGACTTGTTAACGAACTTTGAGCTATCAAAGCGGGATGATTATCTTAAAAAGTTAGATCTTTTGGAATATCAAGCGCTCAAAATTAAAGTGTCAAAAAAATTGGCAGGCGATTATTACGCTCTTCGATCTAGCATTGACTATGTCCGCAATTGCCTCAATCGACAGACCCACCCGTATCAATTTGAGTTAGAGGTAGATCCGGATTTATAGCTATTCTTTGTCACCCGCTCTGCTGGGGAACTTAAAAGAAGCATAGCGAACCACGGCATTAGCCAAAGCCAGGACAAGAATGGTGATGCCCATAAATAAGATGGCCATATCTGCTTCATGCTTGGTATTGACTAAGTCAATAATTAAGCGCGTAACTGCGGTGATCGCTACATAGATCAAAAAACGCACTGGCATGTGATTGGTCTTGAAATAAATACCTACCATTGCTCCAATTTCAAGATAGATAAATAACAGTAGCAAGTCTTCTATCGAAGCTGACCCTTTATGCACCATCCCTAAAAAAGCAACGCCCGCAGACCAAACAGTCGCAGCACCAATGCCAAACAAAGCTATGCGGTGAAAAAGAGAAACTAGCAGATTGCCGATGGGAACTGTCCATTTCTCAATAGCATCTTCTAACTTAGTCGCATCTTTCGGCGAGGTAGGTGGCATATTCATAAGATCTCCAGCATTTGTCTATTGAAAACAGTATATGTATCTAGCGTGCTAAAGCAATAAAAAAAGGGGCTTTTCAGCCCCTTTTTTCAAAAGTATTGATGTACATCAACCTAAACTATCAGCCCAGATATTGTGGGCCCAACCCCAAGCGTAAACCCCTTCTAGAGTGGATGGGGCTGGAGAGAGTCCTCCAGAGCCTGGCACTGTTTTAAAAGTCTTCTCAGCCGCATTGTATTGATGAACGCTGGCAACGTGAATCACTTCGCGATCATTTACAAAGCTGTAGCATGTATTAGTGAGAACAGGAGCGGGATTGACTTCCCAGCCACTCAATTCAGCAACAATAGCTGCAGCCGCAACCTTGGCGTGTTGATTGGCCATGTGACCTGATTTAGGCATCAATGGGGCAATTTGAATGGAATCGCCCAAAACATGAATGTCTTTTTGGGCAGTTGATTCAAAATTAATGTAGTTCACATTCACCCAACGACCGTTTGAGTTTGCCAAACCTGTTTTGACAGCAATTTCTCCCGCGCTCATAGCAGGTAACACGTTTAACACGTCGGCTTTGATGTCATCTTGCACATCAAACTTCAATGTTTTCGTTTTGGCATCCACCGCGGTGACGTTATATTTTGGTAGGTACTCAATCATGCCGGCATATTGCTCAGCCCATACCTTTTTAAATAGTGCGCCTTTGGAGGTAACATCTTGATTGGCATCCAAAATCAGTACTTTTGATTTGGGCTTATTGTGCTTAAGGTAGTTCGCTACTTGGCATGCACGTTCATATGGTCCAGGAGGGCAGCGATAAGGGGCTTCTGGAATGCTGATGGCAAAAGTGCCGCCATCACGCATAGCGGCAAGTTGCTTATGCAGTGCGACGGTTTCAGGGCCAGCTTTCCATGCTTGCAAGGTAACGCCAGCTTTATTTGCTTGTGCTAGACCTTCAATGCTATTCATCATCAAGGTCACGCCTGGAGAAACTACCGCCTTGTCATAACGCAAAGTTTTGCCTGAAGCTAACTTCACTGTTTTTTTGTCAGGATCAATACTTGCCACGCTATCTTGAATGATATGAATGCCGTGACGTTTCGTTAAATTGTCATAGGGTGTAGTGATCTCCGCCATATTTCGTGAGCCGCCAACTACGAGATTGGAGAGGGGGCAAGAAATAAATGTAGGATTTGGCTCAATGAGTGTGACTTTGGCCGTATTGTTGGAAAAGAGACGTAAATATTTGGCGGCAGTAGCGCCGCCATAACCTCCGCCAATCACTAAAATTTCTGCTTTTTGTAAATTGGCGCGTGCTTGTCCAGAGAAACCTGCAAGTACGCCCAGCGCAGCTGCGCTTTGTCCAATAAAATGTCGACGATCCATGTTGGTCTCCTAATTATTTCTTGCCAAGTTGATTGGCGATGATTTCAAGTTGCTCATCAGAATAGCCTTTGGCTAATTGCGGCATGATGGTGCCTTCGCGAGCTCCAGATTTAAATGCCTTGAGTTGAGCAAGCATTTGTTCGCTTGTCAGTGTATTGATGAGGGGCATACCGCCATCCACCACGCCTTTTCCATCAGTTCCATGGCAATTTGCGCAGGTTGCTGCTAGGCCGCGATGATATAACTTAGTCGCGTCTGCTGATTGAGCCAGACTGAATGTTGTAAGTGAAGCAAGAAAAGCGCCTAACGCTATAGTTGCTTTCATAGGTTGTGTTCTCATAGAAAAATCTCCGATCTTATGGATGAGGTTTAAAGCGAGTTGTCGCTTTAAGTTGACTCTTGGCCTATCTTAACGAAGAAAACTCTAAATTGGGCGCTGTGTTTATAGGGATTTGTCATAAGCTCATATAGCGATTCCTCAGTAAGGGCTTTTACGGAGGGGTGGGGCTAAACCTATAAACTATAGGCATGCGTGGCACTTTCTCCCTTAGGTATGGGCTTTTCACCCTAGTACTGGCGGTATTTACCTATCTCTATGCTTTAGATAGTCGGTTTGCGCCCAAAAATGGCGATGAGTATCCCTATATGCACATTGTGCGTATGACGGCTGATGCAGGCAACTGGTTGCCATTGCAGTCGGAGATGGAAGGACTCAAAAATACCAAGCCTCCCCTTATTTTTTGGCAGGCTATTGCCTCTACTGGTTGGGCAAGTGATTGGCACCTTTTTCAATTACGTTGGCCTAGTGTTTTGTATACAGGCCTGACTGCCTTTTTCTTGTTTTTGGCGGTGCGACGTTTTAGTGGAAAAACGCAAGCTGGCATTTTGGCAGCCTTGGTATGGCTCTCTTTTTTTGCTACCTACCGTTATGGACGCCCGTTTTTAACAGACCCTCCCGAAGTTTTTTGGGTCAATCTGCCATTCCTGATGATGTTGTATTGGGGGCGAAGCGCTTATGAATCTAAATTTCTTTACCCAGCTATAGCAGGAATTTGTATTGGATTGGCTTTGCTTGCTAAATCCTTTGCTTATATTGTCCCGGCATCCCTGGCGCTCGGGGTTTTTTACTGGCACTGGCGCAATTGGAATATCCCACAATTCTTGATCAAGGATTTTTATAAGTTGGTGCTTGTGGGCGCCTTGGCATTGAGTATTTTTGGTCTATGGTTTGCGTTTGATCCCTATCCAGAAGCAGTATGGCGGGAATTTGTTTTGGGTGAGAATGCTGGCAAGTTTGCGGCCCGTAATACGCATTATCTTGCCGATCTTCTGTGGGGCGATGACAGTATTTGGATGTTGTTACTGACCACAGTGGCAAATGCAGGCTTATTTACTTTTGTATTGCTATCTACTTTGTTGCAATGCTGGAAGGAGCGCCGCTTCCTATCAAGTCAAGAGATATTGCTTTTTTGCATGGTTGCCACATTCTTGATGATCTTTAGTTTGCCTAGTCAGCGCTCTGGACGTTATCTTTTGCCAGTGATGCCAGCATTTGCAGCATTGATTGCATTACATTGGCAGCGTCTGCCTTTGTGGGGATTTTGGATAGCCTTGCTATTGCAAGGGGTTGTCCTTGGTGCTTTGGCATGGCTAGGTTTCAATCTGCAAACTTCTCAAATGATCAGCGACGCGGGTGTTTGGTCTTACCAACCATGGCATTGGATGCTCATGGCACTCTCTATGCTTATCGTGCTGACAGGCCTTATCAATAAAAGGCAAACTAAAGCTAATGCGTTAATGGGGTGTTTTTTGACTTACTGCGCACTGAGTAGTAGCCTCAGTCCATTAGAGGGTAAGTTGGGTCAATTCTCTACGCAGACCGTTGCACAAGTGGAAGGTAAGGATGTTTGGATTCCTTGTGACTATCGTGCAAAAGATGAAGAATATCGTCTGTTGCTGCCAGGAGCGCAGTTGCATGGTTATTTAGCTAAGGATGCGGCAAATGTGGCAGATCTCACTCAATCCTACCCGCTAGTGGCAGTACATACACCATTGGGAGCAAAGCCTAGTATTTGTGAGTCTTGCCAATTGATAGGGCAAAGAATGGAAATGAGAGCGCGCCATACTGATCAGGAGATCCAAGAAATGTTATTAGGCAAAGTGGCTGAACACCTTTTTGTGACAGAGTCCTTGATAGCAACACCGCACTCCATTTCTTTATCTTCTGATATGAAGGATGCCTGTAGATGAGTCGTGTCATTGCTCTATGTTTTTTGCTACTAGCAGCTGTTGTTGGATTTATCCGTATATATGGTCATCCTGTATGGGCACCGTTTTTAATAGAGCAAGTTGAATCGATTGCACCTGAAGCTACTGCTGTAGAGGCTCAGCCATCAAGTGGTCACCATCACACTAGCAAGGGAAAGCCTGCGGCTCATCCGCCAGTCCCTAGCATAGTTGCTCAATGGCTTCCAGATACTGGCGCTTCCTCTGTTCATGCAGCTTCATTAATCACGTTAAAAGATGGCGCTGTGCGGGCATTTTGGTTTGCTGGTAGCAGAGAAGGGGCGTCTGATGTTGTGATTAATACAGCTGTCTTTGATCCCAAGTCTCATCTGTGGGCTGCGCCCACAGAGGTCATGAATCGCATTGATGCAGAACAAGGCTTGTCTCGTTATATTGCCAAATTAGGTAATCCTGTGCCAGCGCGTCTGGCAGATGGCCGCCTGCAATTATTTTTTGTTACAGTTTCGATCGGTGGTTGGGCTGGAAGTTCGATCTCTACTGTCATATCTGATGATGAGGGATTAACCTGGAGTCGACCACAGCGCCTGATCACCTCACCGTTTTTTAATTTGAGTACTCTGGTAAAAACACCAGCGCTTCCTTTTGCTGATGGTCGTTTAGGTTTACCTGCTTATCATGAATGGGTCGGACGCTTCGGCGAATTTTTGCGCATAGACGGTACGCGAGTCATCGATAAACGCCGGATGAGTTCGGGTCGTAGCGCAATTCAGCCGGCGGTATTTGTTGATACGCCGCAAGATGCAATTGCCTATTTCCGTCAGATGCGTAGTTCCGATTTGCCTAAACAGATACCTGTTAGCGTCACGCAAAATGCCGGTCAGACTTGGCAGGTTGCTGCCGATTTGCCCATTCCTAATCCAAACTCTGCAATAGCTGGCTTGCGGTTACAAGATGGCGTGCAGATTTTGGTGCTCAATAACATTGAAGTAGGGCGGCATCGATTAGTAATGATGATGCGCAAACCTTCTGGACAGTGGCACATTGTTCAGACACTAGAAAATGAAGAGGCGTTACCAGATCAAGAGCGTAAAGAGTTTTCTTATCCATATTTAGTCACTACTAATGGCCAAGATGCGCATCTTGTTTATACCTGGGATCGAAAAAAATTACGCCACATATATTTTTCAAAAGCATGGCTTACCCAAGCCGTGAATCTTTTGCCGGACGATGTTAGTCGTATTCATCATCAAGATAGCGCCGAATCTAAGGAGGCAAAATAATGGATTCATTGATCAATGCCTATCAGCAATCCATTGCTTTGGTGGAAATGTCCTTAGTTTGTGCTGCAGTATTGGTTTGGCTTTTACAAAAAGGCTTTCAACAAGCATTGCCAATGAGTGCAAAGGCGATCCTGTTGCTCATCATTGCAAACCTTTTTTTCTGGCCGCTTGGTCTTAACCTTGAATTGCCCTTGAGTGCTTACGTGCGCGGCGTTATTGGTGATCTGAGTACAGTCACCGTCTTATTGTTGTTGAGTGCTTTATTTGTGCGCAATCAAAGCGCTCCATGGATTGTGAAGGTGGCTATCGGTCTGGTAGGTCTGTGCTTCTATCCTTTTGCGTTAGGTCTTGGCATGTTCGATCCTTATGGTTGGGGCTATAGTTCTGTGGCTTTATTGATTGCGGTATTAGTCTTTGCGATGTTATGCGCCATTGCCAACTGGACTAAAGGGGCGTGGATAATGGGTTTGGCAATCATTGCTTGGGGCGTGCAATGGCATGAATCCACCAATTTATGGGATTATTTGATTGATCCAATATTGGTGGTGTGGGCAATTTTCGGGGTGGTTGCAACCATCATGAAAAAGCGCAAAGAAAAAGCGCGCTCTGGATATTTGTTTAGACCGGGTTGATGGTCGAGTGTGAGTTTCAGTGTTGGTAAATCTTGATGTTTTTAATTTGGAGAGAGTATGAGTTTAGATCGTCGATCTGCGTCTAGACATTTCCCGATGAGAGCTGTGACGATGTTACTCAGCGCCTCATTAGCAATGGGTCTTTGTGCTTGCGCCAATAATAACGACCCCTATAGCTATCCACAGGGGTATGGCTATAGCGCCTCCCCCCAAACCTTGTCACAAGCCCAATTGGAGTCACTGGTTTCGCCAATCGCTTTATATCCTGACTCATTATTGTCTTTAATGCTATTGGCCTCTACCTATCCATTAGAGGTAGCAGAGGCTTATAACTGGAGAATGAACAACTCTAAATTGAGTGGCGCGGATCTACAAAATGCGCTCAAAGCACAGTCATGGAATGACAGTGTGAAGTCTTTAATGAATTTTCCACAGGCATTTAACATGATGGGCAATCAATTGCAGTGGACCCAAAATCTAGGTAATGCTTATAAACTGCAACCTGCCCAAACGATGCAGGCTGTGCAGGCACTGCGAAAGCGTGCAGTGCAAGCAGGATCTTTGAAAAGCAATCCACAAATGAGTGTCACGACCGACTCCAGCAATAATGTTTTAGTAAGCCCGACCAATGCACAAGTCGTTTATGTGCCTACTTATAACCCTACAGTGGTGTATGGTGCATGGCCTTATCCTGACTATCCGCCATATCCCGCTTATAACCCGGCATGGGGTGCCATGGCATTTGGTTTGGGGTTTGCAGTGGGGGATGCCTTTTGGGCAACGCCAGCGTGGTCTGCTGGCACCATTAATGTAAACAATACTGGGTCAGGCATTGGTAATCGCGGCGTGATTGGCCCTAGCAATATTCAGAATCAACAGCGCTTACTCAATGATTGGAGAAGCAATGCAACTCCACAAGAAAAGCAAGCCGCAAGAGCTGATGCACAGCGTGCAAATAGTACTTTTGATCGATATGCAACCCCTCAAGAGCAAGCGCAGGCTAATCGCTTAAATCAAGAAGCGCGTAATGCTTATCAGCAGGACCGAGCCAATCCAAATCTCTATCGAGAATCAGCTCAAGAAAACGCCATGCGTCAGCAGATGCGGTTTGATGAAAATACCGATCGCTTTGGTGGCGACCGTTTTGGTGGCGGAGGCTTCCGAGGTGGATTTGGAGGCGGTCGTATGGGTGGCTTTAGGCGTTAACTTATTTCGAAAGAATACATTGTGAAGATATCAAACATCATTCTATTTTCAGCGATCTTTTGCGTTACTCAGGTTGCCTATTCTGCGAACAATCCGGATGCGTCGACTGCTGCCTTGGTGGAGATCTGTCAAAACCCAAACGATCAAGATGCGCAAAACTTTTGCTTTGGGTTTGGGGAAGGGGTATACCAGTCTTACCTAGCCAATCGTTCTCCTAATCAAAGATCTAGGATTTGTTTTGATCGGTCTGAAAATTCTCGCGAAATGATTTTGCAGAAATTTTTGCAGTGGCATCAAGCCAATCCACAATTTGATAGCGAGCGCGCCGCTAAAACACTCATTCGATTTTTCTCACAAGCCTATCCCTGTAAGTAGGCAATAAAAAACCAGCCGAAGCTGGTTTTTTATGGATTGTAAAACTTGCCCGAGAAATTAATCTGGGATATTGGCTTTACGAATGACTGGACCCCAGACGTTGATTTCTGCATCAAGATGATCCTTCAAGCCTTTAGGTGTCATTTTGGCAGCAGACACAATATCAATGTTGGAGTCATCTAAACGCTTTTTCACTTCAGGGGAATTCAATGCCTTCTTGAGGGCTGCGTTCAACTTATCCAAGATAGGCTGTGGCACACCTTTTGGTGTGTAAATGCCGTGCCAAACTTTCACTTCAAAACCTTTGAGGCCTTGCTCGTTGAGGGTTGGAACATTAGGAATCGCTGGTAAACGCTTCATCGTCGTTGTGCCGTAGGTTTTTACACGACCATCTTTAATGTAGGGAATGGTTTGTGTAGTTTGGTCGCACAATAGATCCACTTGACCGCCCAAAAGATCAGTGAGAGCTGGACCAGTACCTTTGTAAGGGATGTTGGTTAACTTAACGCCCAAACGGCTTTGGAACAATAGACCGCATAACTGAGAAACTGCGCCTGGACCAGCGTTGGCCATGGTTACTTTAGAGCCATTAGCTTTTATGTAGGCTTCGAGTTCTTTAAAGTTATTTGGTGGCAAATCCTTTTTACCCAAGAGCACCATTGGTACATCTGCGACCTGTCCAATGTATTCAAAATCTTTCATTGGGTCATAAGGAAGCTTGTCGTACAAAGCTTGTGCAGTAGCCATGCCCATATGGTGAATGTAAATGGTGTAACCATCTGGTGCAGCGCGCGCCACTTTGGTAGAGGCAATGGTGCCACCAGCGCCCGGTACGTTCTCAACAACGACAGTTTGACCAAGAGCTTGGCCCATAGGCACAGCAATCAAGCGTGCAATTGAGTCAGTAGGGCCGCCAGCCGCAAATGGGACAATCATCTGGATTGACTTGGTAGGCCAATCTTTCTGTGCGTTTGCAGAACCGCAAATAAGGGTGCTAGCGGATACGGCAAGAGCTAGTTTGGTTAAAAAAGATTTTTTCATTTTCAATATAGTCTCCATTCGGTGAATTCCGAGATTTAATTTTGCCAGTAATTTTAAATTTTGTATAAATACAAAATTAGTGTTTACCAGCAATTGCCAGGGTTCTTTTGGCCAAAATGACGACTGGCCTATCAATCATTTTGCCGTCAAGCTTGACCGCTCCGCCTTTAGACGCTTGATCAGCCTCAATTACCCTTTTAGCCCAGTGGATTTCTTCTTCGGTGGGCATAAAAGCGGCTTGAACAATGGGTACTTGCTTGGGATGAATGCAGAGTTTGCCGCCAAACCCCATTCGTTTCGCTCGCTCGGCATCATCGGTGGTGCGTTCTAAATCATCGGTAGAGGGTGTAACCCCATCAATTGGAGGGGCAATATGTGCCAGTCTAGAGGCCAATACGATTTGGTAACGCGCTGTTTGAAGTTCCGTTTCTTGTGGATCGCAAACCATTCCCAGATCAGCTTGGAGGTCAAGATTTCCTAGCGCTAAACGAAGCACCTGATTGGCATTTGCAATCTCGCGCAAGCGATCCAGTCCAACTGCCGTTTCAATCATGGGGATGATGGCAGTATTTTCTAAAACCAGAGCAGCGCCATTGATCTGATCAACCGATTCGCTCTTAGGGATAAGAAGGCAGCCGACTTGAAGCTCTTGAGCCAAAATTAAATCCGCTGAGTAAAACTGACTCCCAGGAGAATTTGTTCTGATGACCAAACGTTTTTTCTGATCGGCGGAAAAGGCGGGCCATGCAGTGCGTATTGCATTGCGGGCAGATTCTTTATCTTCTTGCGCGACCGCATCTTCTAAATCCAGTATGACGCCATTAGCGCCACTATCTAGTGCTTTTGCAAAACGCTCTGGGCGTGTGCCAGGCACAAATAAAAAGTTGGAACAAAAACCTAGCGGGGTATCAAGAGGATTCATAGAATTGAAGTTTAATTTACCGTGAGCAAAAAGCCCAGTTGCGTTTGCTTGCGGATATTCCACAACATATCAATTGCTTTGCTCATTTCAGTTGGGCTTGCGCCACCACTAAAAGCGGCTAGACGCATGGCTTTATCGGTGATTTCTGTGCGTGAAAGGGTATTGCCTGGATCGCCTTTGGGTTCATCAACACGACCTTCTAATACGCGACCATCGTGAAGATGCACTTTCACTTTGCCTATCCAGCGTTGAGGATAGGCGCCATCCACTTCTGGATCAAGTGTCATCGTGACACGATCTCTAAATAAACAAATCGCCTCATCATGAAAATGCTGATCAAATTCTTGTAACCCAGCAAATTCATAGTGCGCCACCAGCGCCAAGACAGTGCCCATAGAAAATTTTGATTGATGCACTGTTGCAGGATCGATGACTGGGCCCAAGACATCAATGGCACCTTGATGTACTAGTGTTTCTACTTTGGCAATATCGGTGGGTTGGAGCTTGTGTGCGCGGATAACCTGCAGTAACGCATCTGCCGCTGGGTGTGTATGGCGGCAAGAGGCGTGGTATTTAAAGCTAGTTTCGGCTAAGGCCCAACGTTTTCCCAGGCCATCAATCAATTTGCTCGGATCAGCATCACTAGACATCCCTGCGGCCAAACCTTGCTTGCCTTCAAGAATATGCTGCGCGCCAGTAAAGCCAGCTTGTGCTAAATAAGCAGACATTAAGCCTGTGGCAGCTGCATGGGCGGTATGAAGTTGTTTTGAGTCCGCTGCATCACGCAGAAATTCCCAGAGACCGGCCGATTGTGTGCCTGCTGAGCCAAAGGCATGGAGCATTTGCTCAGGACTAAGTTGAAGTAAACGACCTGCAGTAGCGGCTGCTGCGAGTGTGCCAGCAGTTCCGGTGGTATGAAAAACTTTATAGTGAGAGCGACCCAAAAATTCACCGACACGAATACCTACCTCATAACCAGCCACTGCTGCTACGATTAAATCATCTCCGCAGGCCCCCAAGGCTTGTGCGCAAGCAAGGGCAGGTGGAAACACCACGGTTGCTGGATGAAAAACAGAGCCATTGTGAACATCATCTTGTTCTGCAACATGAGAGGCTGCTGCATTAGCCATAGCCGCTAGAAATGGGCTTGATGTTGTTCGTGAGATCAGGATTTCAGAGGGGCCAACATGAGAAGCATCAAACCCACCCATGTTCTGGGCAAACTGAGTAATGGTTTCAACAGGGCGAGAGTTTTTACCGGCTACAGCAGATCCAAACCAATCTACCAGTAAGTCTTCTGCGCGAAGAATGACGTCATTGGGAATGTCGCCAATTTGGAGATTGGCAGCAAAGCGAGCAAGTTCTTTTGAATAGTCTTGGGTATTCATCACGAATTTGCTTATGCGAGGACGGCGGTTGCTTGCATGGTGAGCCAGCCTTCATGGTCTTGCGCCCATATTGCAATAGTTTTGCCAGAAGGATCTTTATCTAGATCCGGCTTGGCGCTCACTTTAAATAAATTGATATCAAAAGTGGGGCGAATGGCTCGGAATTCAAAACTCTTTAGCCTGCAATCAGGAATGCTTTGTCTCACAAGATCAACCAAAAGCGTGGCGATTAATGGGCCATGGACGATAAGACCTGGATAGCCTTCTACCTCAGTGACATATTTGCGATCGTAGTGAATACGATGGCCGTTAAATGTTAACGCGGAGTAGCGAAATAAAAGCACATCATCAGGCGTAATCGTTTTGGTCCACTTTGCATCTTGTGGTGCTGGAGTAGGTGCAACGGGCTTGTCATCTGGTCCTGGCGCATCGCGATACACAATATCGTGCTCTTCAATGATGGCTAGGCCACGCTGATTAGAGATTTGATGCTTTACTAAAACAAATATTAAGTCTCCAGTGCGACCAGCTTTATGAGTTACTGATTCAATCGTGGAGAGGCGTTTAATTTCATCGCCAACCGCAAGTGGTTCCAACCATTGAACCCGGCTACCAGCCCACATACGACGAGGCAATGGAACGGGCGGCAAGAAGCCTCCGCGTTTAGGGTGACCATCGGGCCCAATTTCAGACTGTCTTGCATGTGGAAGAAAATAGAGCCAATGCCATAGCTCAGGAAGAAAAGTGCCTTTGCCTGGGTCTGGATCTAGGCGATCTAATGTGGCCGATAGGGCGCGTACTGGGGCCGCAGTAACTGTGTCGGTGAGTGACTCAGTTTTGCCAAGCCATTCTTGGAGATGGGTAATAGTTTGAGGTTCGATTCGCATAACTTCCATTATGCCAATCTTGTCAAAAGCTTAGCCGATCAAATGCGCGGCAAAATAAAGCGCTAGTCCTGCCAAGGCGCAGCTTCCTAAGACGGTAATCACCCCTTTTTGAAATTTTATTAAGGCAACGCTAGCCAAGCCACAAATGGCGATGGAGATCCAGGAAATAGATCCTCCAATTCCGAGAGGGAAAAACACGTGGTAGGCGAAAAATAATCCAAGATTGGCAATGACGCCAACCACTGCTGCGCTAATAGCTGTGAGCGGCGCAGTAAAGCCAAGTTTGCCATGCGTAGACTCGACTAATGGGCCTCCTACAAGAATAAAAAAGAAGGAGGGTAAAAATGTAAACCAGGTTGCTACTACCGCACCTAGGGCGCCAAACCAAAATGGATTGCTATTGCCAATCAGATGTTGAATATGTCCTGCTAGGTAACCTACAAAAGCCACCACCATGATGAGAGGACCTGGGGTAGTTTCACCAAGTGCAAGACCATCAATCATTTGATTGGCGCTAAGCCAGTGAAATTGATCAACTGCTCCCTGATAAACATAGGGCAGCACGGCATAAGCTCCGCCAAAAGTCAGAAATGCTGCTTTGGTAAAGAACCAGGCGATGTTGGGGTAAAGAGTTTTCCAGCCAAATAAGCCAATTAGTGCAGCTATGGGTATTAACCAACAAGCAAAAGCGATAGCACCATGCAAAAGTGATCTTTTATAAAGGAATCGAGCATGCGCGGGTGCGGGAGTGTGATCATCGATGATGGCAGGCAGGTGATTTTTTACTTGCTCACTGTCATGGCTAGTGTGTTGAAAATAATCGGGATAACGTTTTCCACCCCAATAACCAATCACCGCAGCAATCAAGACAATGATAGGAAACGATAAGTTCAGAATAAAGATGGCCAAGAAGGAGCACAAAGCAATCAACTTCAGCGCTAAGTTATGGATGGTTCTTTTGCCAATACGTATTGCTGCATGTAAAACGATCGCGGTTACTGCTGGTTTAATGCCAAAGAAGATGGCCGCAATCCAAGGTACATGTCCGTAGGTGAGATAAACCCAAGAGAGTCCAATGAGGATAAAAAGTGAGGGCAACACAAAGAGTGCACCAGCAAGAATGCCACCCCAAGTACGATGCATCAGCCAGCCAATATACGTCACCAGTTGTTGAGCTTCTGGCCCGGGTAAGAGCATGCAGTAATTGAGGGCATGTAAAAAGCGCCGCTCAGAAATCCAGCGACGCTTCTCAACTAACTCTTGATGTAGAACGGCGATTTGTCCCGCAGGTCCGCCAAAACTAATAAAGCCGAGCTTAGCCCAAAATTTTAGAGCTTCACCTAGCGGAACTGAACCACTCAAGCGTCTTCCATTCCACCAATCACTTGGCTAAAGCCGTTATCTACATAGATGATTTCTGCGGTAATGCCATTAGCTAAATCTGACAATAAGAAAGCGGCAGTATTGCCAACATCATCAATGGTGACATTACGACGAAGTGGCGCAGTTTGTTCAACCGCTTCTAAGATTTTGCCAAAGCCTTTGATGCCTGATGCTGCCAGAGTCTTGATCGGGCCTGCGGAAATACCATTTGCGCGAATCCCTTTTGGCCCAACAGAGCCAGCAAGATAACGCACAGAAGCCTCAAGTGATGCTTTAGCTAAACCCATAGTGTTGTAGTTTGGAACATTCTTCATAGACCCAAGGTAAGTTAAGGTCAATAAAGAGGATTTATCGCGCAACATTGGTAACGCTTCTTTTGCCATTGCAGGAAAACTATAGGCAGAAATATCATGCGCAATCTTGAAGCCCTCTCGTGAGAGGCCTTCTAAAAAATCGCCGGCAATTGCTTCACGAGGAGCAAAGCCAATGGCATGTACAAAACCATCAAACTGCGGCCATGATTTAGCTAGATCCTTAAAGAGGGCAGAAATCTGCTCGTCACTACCCACATCACAGTCAAAGATCAGTTCAGAATTAAATTCCTTTGCAAAATCCACGATACGGTCCTTAAAGCGCTCCCCAACATAGGTAAATGCGAGTTCTGCACCCTCGCGATGGCAAGCCTTAGCAATGCCATAGGCGATAGAGCGATTGGAGAGGAGGCCGGTAATAAGGATTTTTTTGCCGGAGAGAAAGCCCATGATGTGTCCTTTGCTTCAAATATGATTTGCTATCTACAATTGTTGCATATATGCCAGTACAAACCCCTTTTCTTCAAATTACCCCCGTATTGCTAGCGCTTGCTCTCGTGGCTACGGGAGTGGGTTCTGCGGATGCAGCTCAAGGAATCGCTCAATACGGTAAACCTAAGTACGCAGACGGCTTTCCCCATTTTGACTATGTCAATCCCAATGCCCCAAAGGGGGGTACTTTGGTCTTGCCTAACCCTGGACAAAGAACGAGCTTTGATAAGTTCAATCCATTTACTTTGCGTGGAATTACTGCCCCCGGTATTGAACTCATGTTTGAGTCATTGGCAGAGGGGAGTGCAGATGAGACCTCGAGTGTTTATGGATTGCTTGCTGACAATATTGAAGTAGCAAAAGATCGTAAATCCGTCACCTTTCATATTCGACCAGAGGCTAAATTTTCTGATGGCAGTCCTGTATTGGCTGCGGATGTGAAAAATAGTTTTGATGTATTGATGAGCGGTAAAGCACATCCTCGCTATAAAACGACTTTCGCAGAAATTACCTCTGCAGTGATAGTTTCAGATCGGGTCGTGCGTTTTGAATTCAAAAGCGATAATTCTGAATTGCCAATATTGGCGGGAACATTGCCGATTTTTTCGCGCAATTGGGGAAAGAAGCCCGATGGCACTGTGATTCCTTTCGATAAGCTAGCCTTTGAGGCGCCAATTGGTAGCGGCCCCTACCTGATTGAATCCTTTAAGGCAGGAAAGTCCATTGTCTATAAAAAGAATCCGCAATACTGGGCCGACCAACTCAGCAAACCATTAAATATCCGTGTGGGTTTTTACAATTTTGATCGCGTACTTTATAAGTTGTACAGTGATGATGCTGTTCGTCTCGAGGCATTTAAAGCTGGCGAATTTGATGCCTTGGTGGAATACCGTGCCAAGATTTGGGCCAAAGGTTATGTCGGACCAAAATTTGATAATGGCACGTTATTAAAGAAGGCTTTTCTTAATCACAATGGTGCTGGCATGCAAGGCTTTGCGATGAATATTCGCAAACCGATTTTTCAAGATCCGCGTGTAAGACAAGCCTTAGGTTTGGCTTTAGATTTTGAATGGCTTAATCGTCAAATCTTCTTTGATCAGTATGGTCGTATTAATAGTTATTTCACCAACAGTGATCTGAGTGCTAATTTCGATGGGCCGAGTAAGCCAACAGAAGCAGAGCTCAAATTACTCAAGCCTTTAAAAGCAAAATATCCGCAGTGGGTGCCAGATGCAGTATTTGGTCCAATGCCGCCAGCGCCATCCACAAAGCCGCCTGGCAGTCTGCGACAGAATTTGCGTCAAGCGCGAGAGTTGCTGATGCATGCCGGTTGGCAATATCGTGACGGCGCTTTGCGCAATCAAAAAGGCGAGCCGTTTAGGATCGAGATGGTAGAAAACGGTGGATTTTTTCTCAGGGTGCTATCTGCTTACGGTCGAAATCTAGAGAAATTGGGCATTGAGTTAGATATTCGTACAAGCGATTTTGCTTTGTATCAAAAGCGCATGAATGATTATGACTTTGATATGACCACAGTGAGATTCCAGGATTCACAAAATCCAGGGAGCGAGTTATGGGATCGCTTTGGTAGCCACGCTGCAAAAGAAAAAGGTTCTGATAATGTAATTGGCATTCAATCTCCAGTGGTCGATGCCTTAGTAGAAGAAATTACCCGTGCGCAAAACCGGGATCAGCTGCGAACTGCAGCTAGAGCGCTTGATCGAGTGTTATGGAATAGCTACTACGTCGTACCACAGTGGTACAACCCAACGCATCGCGTTGCCTTCCGAAAAGAGATGCGCTACCCAGAGCCTCCTCTGTATTACCAAGCAGAATCTTGGATTATGCAAAACTGGTGGAAAGAAGGATCTAAATAATGTCTGCACAAATGCGCGCTTATATATTCAAGCGTCTTTTGCTCATGATTCCAACATTGTTGGGTGTTTTAACGTTGACCTTTGCGGTAGTGCAGTTTGTACCAGGCGGTCCAGTTGAGCAAATGGTGTTAGAGCTTAAGGGCAAAGGGGATGCCGCCGTGGGCGGCACTGAATCATCGGGGGCTGGCGCAACCTATCGTGGACGTCAAGGAATTGATGCGCAACGTTTAGAGGAAGTAAAGGCCTTGTATGGCTTTGATAAGCCACCCTTAGAGCGTTATTTTATGATGCTCGGGCGCTTTGCGAGATTTGATTTAGGAGAAAGTTATTACCAGCATGAAAGTGTTTGGCGTCTGGTGATTTCTAAATTACCTGTCTCAATTAGCATTGGTTTGTGGACCTTCTTTATTACTTATCTAGTATCAATACCACTCGGAATTGCAAAAGCAGTACGTGATGGGTCACGGTTTGATGCGGTTACTAGCACCATGATCTTGGTTGGTTATGCCATTCCAGGATTTGTACTGGGAGTACTTTTGTTGGTGATTTTTGGCGGAGGAAGTTTTTTACAAATCTTTCCGTTGCGGGGATTAACTTCAGATGACTGGAGTGAACTGAGCCTGATGGGTAAGGTGATGGACTATTTATGGCACTTAGTGCTGCCGATCACGGCTTCAGTATTGGGTAGCTTTGCAGTGGTGACCATGCTGACTAAGAATTCTTTTTTAGAAGAAATTCGTAAGCAGTATGTCCTAACGGCTAGGGCCAAAGGATTAACAGAAAAGCAGGTTCTCTGGAAGCATGTTTTTCGTAATGCCATGTTGCCGCTGGTAACTGGCTTTCCTGCGGCTTTCATTGGAGCATTTTTTACGGGATCACTCTTAATCGAGACTTTGTTCTCGCTGGATGGCCTTGGTTTGCTCTCCTATGAATCCGTCATGCGTCGCGATTACCCAGTTGTTTTTGGGACTTTGTATCTTTTTACGCTCATTGGCTTGTTTACTAAATTGATATCGGATCTTTGTTATGTTTATGTCGATCCACGTATTCAGTTTGGATCAGGAGGCGGTGCATGAGTCGTTGGCAACGTTTTCGGAATAATCGCAGAGGGTATGCAAGCCTATGGATTTTTTTAGGGCTGTTTGGTCTATCGCTTTGCGCAGAGATTATTGCCAATGACAAACCGTTAGTTGTTCGGTATGACGGACAATTTTATTTTCCTATCGTGAAAAATCAACCGGAAACGGTTTTTGGAGGTGACTTCACAACGCCAACTGATTTTTTGGATCCCGATATTCGTCGCAATATTACTACCCAGGGCAATTGGGCAATTTATCCGCCCATTACCTATAGCTACGAAACCTTAAATTATTTTTCTCAAGTTCCAAATCCGGCGCCACCTTCCTGGCAGAACTGGCTGGGCACCGATGATCGAGGGCGCGATGTCTTATCCCGACTCATTTATGGTTTTCGTTTATCGATTCTCTTTGGCTTGGCGCTGACGATTGTTGGGGTAACAGTGGGTGTGATTACTGGGGCTCTCATGGGATTCTTTGGCGGGAAGTTTGATTTAATCTCGCAGCGTCTGATTGAGATATGGTCAGCTATGCCCGAGTTGTATTTGTTAATCATCTTCGCATCGATCTTCAAGCCCAGCGTGTTATTGCTCATTATTTTGTTAGCAGCATTTGGTTGGATGGGTCTCTCTGATTATGTGCGTGCCGAATTCTTTCGTAATCGCGCCCTAGAGTATGTGCGTGCTGCAAAGGCATTGGGGCTTACTAATCTACAAATTATGTGGCGACACATTCTGCCCAATAGTTTGACGCCAGTGATTACGTTTCTGCCATTTCGTATGAGCGCCGCTATTTTGTCTTTAACCAGCCTCGATTTTTTAGGTTTAGGTGTTCCTCCTGGCACACCTAGCCTTGGTGAGTTGCTATCCCAAGGCAAAGGGAACTTGGATGCATGGTGGATATCGCTATCTACTTTTGTTGTTTTAGTAACCACTTTGCTGTTGCTGACCTTTATGGGCGAGGCGCTGCGGGATGCCTATGATTCTCGTAAAGCGGGTTTGATGAGTAGGGGGCGCGCATGAGCCTTCTGCGATATGAAGATTTGTCCATTTCATTTGGAGTGGGGCGCCGCGAAAAATTTGCTGTCAACCAATTAAATTTAGAAATTGGCAGAGGCGAACGTGTTGCCCTTGTAGGCGAATCAGGCTCTGGAAAAACCTTGACTGCGCTTGCACCGCTTCGCTTAGAGCCAGAAGGGGCAAAAGTTTCCGGAAAAATTCTGTGGAACCCAGATGGCCATCAAGATCCAGTCGATTTATTGTCTTTGTCGATTGAAGACATTCGTCGCATCCGGGGTCGAGAAATTGCCATGGTGTTTCAAGAGCCCATGACTGCTCTTAATCCGCTCTTTACCATTGGCAATCAAATTATCGAAGCGGTGCAGATCGATCAGCCGCTACTTTCTAAAGCTGAGTGCATCAATGCGGCAGTCAATTTATTAAGAAAAACAGGTATCCCGGAGCCAGAGAGACGTTTCTATTCTTATCCACATCAATTGTCTGGTGGACAGCGCCAAAGAGCCATGATCGCGATGGCATTGGCATGTAAGCCGCGCTTATTAATTGCAGATGAGCCTACTACCGCCTTAGATGTCAGTCTTCGTTTGCAAATCTTGGATTTACTAAAGGAGTTACAAGAAGAATCATCAGAGCAAGGCATGGGCATATTGCTCATTACTCATGATCTCAATCTAGTAAAACAT
>NZ_JAHBAK020000075.1 GCF_018500155.2 Polynucleobacter sp. | reverse complement strand
AGATGTGTATAAGAGACAGATATAGTGGTTCTGCTGGAACGGCATGCTCAAGTTTAGTCACTAGGGCATGAAAGTTATCTACCATTGCCACCATCTTGGATGGCACGCAGGGGATATCGATTGTGACATCAGCCAATGGAAGTGTTGCGCCTGTAGGGGTTGGATTCTGAAATAAGTCTCCTGAGTACACAAGCACTTGATCGCCCTGCAATTGTCCAAAGCCGCTTTTTCCTTGGTGTTGAAATCTAAGCCATTGAGCCATAATAAGTTCCTATACAAATTAAATAAAATTTTTTGATAGTGACTATCTTACAGGGCAAAGCAGATGGCAAAGGATGTTGAGTCTTCTGAGTTGGGTTTTGCTCAAGAGTGGGACCAACCGGTTCGCTATATGGAGCGAACACGGAGCTATTACTTGGGGCTCGGTTATGAGAACCCGTATGTTTGGGCGCATTATTCGCAAGTCCCATTTACTCCTTTAAGAAAGCCGTTAAGAGAATCCATTCTTGGATTGATCACTACGGCTGTGCAATTTGTTCCAGATAAAGGACCTCAAGGAGCAGGCGCTCCCTACAATGCTGCAGCCAAGTTTTATCAGCCTTATAAAAGCCCTATCAATCAGAAACAAGATCTTCGTATTGCTCATGTAGGAGTTGATAGAAAAAATGCCAACATGGAGGACATGAGTTGTTGGTTTCCTTTGGCAGCCGCCCGTCGTGCCGTAGAAGTAGGGCGCCTGAGAACTCTTTCCCCTCATTTTTATGGATTACCTACTAATCGCAGTCAGCGACATACCCTAGAGGTAGACGCACCCCTCATTCTTGAAATGCTTCGCGCAGACAATGTTGATGTCGTCGTTCTAATTCCAAATTGCCCTATCTGCCATCAAAGCCAAAGTCTATTAGCTCGATATTTAGAGCAGGCTGGAATCTCTACCGTCATTATGGGAGCGGCCAAAGATATCGTGGAGTATTGTGGTGTGCCGCGGTTTTTGTTTAGCGACTTTCCTTTGGGTAACGCCGCAGCTCGTCCCAATGATGTGGCATCTCAAGACTACAATTTTGAGTTGGCTCTACGGCTTTTAGAATCTGCTCCAGCAGCAAGAACCACTGTGCAATCACCGCTGATATGGTCTTTAGATCCGAGTTGGAAGCTCGATTATTCAAATATTGAAAAATTGTCTGAAGAGGAGCTTGCTAGGTTGCGGTCTGAAGCAGAGCAAGCGCGCGTTACAGCTCGCGAGCTTAGATTGAAAAGTTTGGGGTCTTAAGTTTGGCGTGTTAATGAGTAGAGGCAGAGTTCTTGTAGTGCTGTCTTAGCCTCATTATTCGGAAAATCCTCAATACATTCGAGGGCCAAATCTGCCTCCCGTTTTGCAGCGCTCTGGGTATATTCAAGCGCGCCTGAGCTTTGTACGGCACTCAAAATTTGTGCAAACACATCTTCAGGAAGGTCTTGGTTTTGCTCAATGGCTGCGCGCACCAGAAGGCGTTCATCGTTATTGCCGTTTTCTAGCAGATAGATGAGGGGCAGCGTGGGTTTGCCCTCGCGTAAATCATCGCCCGCATTTTTCCCCATCTGCTTTGCATTCGCTGTGTAATCTAACAGATCATCCATGAGTTGAAATGCAGTGCCAACGTGACGACCAAAGGCGGCTGCCTGCTTGCGTTGATCCTCTGTAGAGTTTGCCAAGATGGCGCCAAGCTCAGTTGATGCTTCAAATAATTTTGCTGTTTTGTAGCGAATGACCTGCAGATAACTGGCTTCATCTACTTCAGGGTCATTCATATTTAAAAGTTGTAAAACTTCGCCCTCAGCAATCGTATTGGTGGCATCCGAAAGGATTTGCATGACACGTAGATCATTAGGGCCAACCATCATTTGGAACGCCCTGGAATAAAGAAAGTCTCCGACTAAAACGCTGGCAGCATTTCCAAATGCCGCATTCGCCGTTTCGCGGCCCCTTCGCAAGGTGGACTCATCCACAACGTCGTCATGCAGTAGGGTCGCGGTGTGTATAAATTCCACTACCGCAGCCATTTCTAGGGTATGTGGGGTTTGTTTGCCATTAGCTAGCGCTTTGGCGATCAGCATCAATAAGGCAGGCCTAACCCGCTTTCCGCCAGCCTGAATGATGTAGGAGGAGATCTGGTCAATCAGAGCGACTTTTGAGGCTAAACGCTCTCGAATGACCTTGTCTAAGCCCTTGAATTCTAAGGAAATAGGGGCCAGAATTTGGCTTAAGTCATTGATTTTGACAGTGCTCATCATGCAAGATATAATAATGGGCTTAGCTCATCCGGGGTGGATTAGCTTAAATGTAGATATTAATTGAGGTTTCAAACCATGTACGCGGTCATAAAAACCGGTGGCAAACAGTATAAAGTTGCTGCTGGCGAAAAATTGAAAATAGAACAGATACCAGCGGAAATCGGCAGCGAAATCACTCTTGACCAAGTCCTCGCCGTTGGCGAAGGCGCTTCACTGAAGTTGGGTGATCCTTTGGTTAATGGTGCAGCTGTGATGGCCACTGTCGTCTCCCAGGGACGTCACGATAAAGTGACAATCTTTAAGATGCGCCGTCGCAAGCACTATCAAAAGCACCAAGGCCATCGTCAAAATTTCACTGAAATTTTGATCAACACGATTAAAGCCTAATTCAGGGTAGGAGAAATAAATGGCACAGAAAAAAGGCGGCGGCTCAACACGAAATGGTCGCGACTCAGAATCGAAACGCCTAGGCGTTAAGGTATTTGGCGGCGAGCATATTAATGCTGGCAGCATCATTGTTCGTCAACGTGGCACACGTGTTCATCCAGGTGCTAACGTTGGTATTGGTAAGGATCACACTTTGTTCGCCTTGATTGACGGTCAAGTGGAATTTGGCGTCAAGGGTGCATTGAAGAAGGCCCAAGTTTCAGTTTTGCCTCGTTCATAGGGCGCCTGACTGAGACTCGTTTAATTCAGATTTAATCCGAATTTAACTCTTAGGAACAGGCCTCGCTAAGCGAGGCCTTTTTTATTTATGAAATTTATAGACGAAGCGCGTATTGAAGTGATAGCCGGCCAAGGCGGCGCCGGCAGCGCCTCTATGCGTCGCGAAAAGTTTATTGAATTTGGTGGGCCGGATGGTGGTGATGGTGGGCGCGGTGGAAGTGTCTGGGCTGTTGCCGATCGAAATATCAATACCTTGATTGATTACCGTTACGCCAAAACCCATACTGCTAAAAATGGTGAACCAGGGCGGGGTGCCGATTGCTACGGTCGTGCTGGTGATGATATTGAGTTGCGCATGCCTGTTGGCACCATCATTTCTGATTATGAAACAGGTGAACCGATTGCTGATCTCACAACACATGGTGAGCGCTTATGTTTGGCGCAAGGTGGTGTTGGTGGGTGGGGCAATATTCACTTTAAGAGCAGTACGAATCGAGCGCCTCGACAAAAAACCAATGGCAAGCCAGGAGAGCGTCGCAAGCTCAAACTTGAATTAAAGGTATTGGCAGATGTGGGATTGTTGGGTATGCCTAATGCGGGCAAGTCCACATTAATTACTGCTGTTTCTAACGCTCGCCCAAAAATTGCTGACTATCCATTTACTACCTTACACCCTAATTTGGGTGTAGTGAGAGTGGGTAGCGAGCGTAGCTTTGTTATTGCAGATATTCCTGGGTTGATAGAAGGCGCTGCAGAGGGCGCTGGATTAGGTCATCGTTTCTTGCGTCACTTGCAACGCACAGGTGTTCTATTGCACTTAGTAGATCTTGCCCCCTTTGATGAGAATGTTGATCCGGTAGCTGATGCCAATGCGATCGTGAATGAATTGCGTAAATACGATGAGTCACTGGCAGAAAAACCCCGCTGGTTAGTGCTCAACAAAGTTGACATGATTCCTGAGGAAGATCGCAAAAAAGTCGTTGCTGATTTTGTGAAAAAATTTAAGTGGCAAGGTCCCGTTTTTGAGATTTCAGCGCTCACGGGTATGGGTTGCGAGAAGCTTTGTTATGCATTGCAAGATTATTTGGATTCTGTGCGCCGTGATCGTGATGATGCTGAGGAGCGAGCTGCAGATCCTCGGTACCAGGATCAAGGCAATGCACCTGATTAAATCAATAAAGAACCACTGTTTGTTATGAAAACTCAACAAAGAAAACGCATTGTTGTAAAAGTGGGCTCTAGCCTTGTGACCAATAATGGCGCAGGTTTAGATCATGCTGCTATTGCAAATTGGGCTGAGCAGATTGCGAGTTTGCTTAGTGATGGCCATGAAGTATTAATGGTTAGCTCGGGCGCCATTGCTGAGGGTATGCAACGTTTGAGTTGGGTTAAGCGTCCACAAGAAATCCATCAGCTTCAAGCAGCTGCAGCAGTTGGGCAAATGGGTTTAGTGCAAGTTTATGAGAGTTGTTTTGCCCGTTTTAACCTACGCAGTGCACAAATCTTGCTAACGAATGCAGATTTAGCCCATCCAGAAAGAAATGCAAATGCAAAAGGCACACTCGATACATTATTGAAGCTAGGTGTAGTACCCATCATTAATGAAAATGACACTGTAGTTACCGACGAAATTAAATTTGGTGACAACGATAGCCTAGCTGCTCTCGTAACAAATCTGGTGCACGCAGATCTTTTAGTTATTCTGACTGATCAGGGCGGATTATTTACCGCCGACCCCCGACAAAATCCCTCTGCCACTCTTTTAACTCATGCAAAAGCAGGGGATCCTGCATTGGAGAAGATGGCGGGTGGGGCAGCCAGTGAATTAAGTAAAGGCGGAATGCTCACTAAGGTGCTGGCAGCCAAAATCGCCGTACAAACGGGCGCATCAACAGTGATTGCCTCTGGGCGTGAGTCAAATGTATTAAAAAGACTCATCAGCGGCGAGAAAATAGGGACCTTTCTCGCTAGCTAGTGAATCTGAAAATTACAGAATTTGCCCGCTAGAATTCGATGGCTTAGTACCCCCGGTAAATGAATCGGGGTCTAGTGACTGCAGAACGGCTTTGATGCTTTTCTCTTGAGTGTTGATATTGCAAAAAGCCCCTTGAGCTAAAGCAGCTTGATAACGGTTTGGCACGCTACTTTGAATGTCTTTCCATGTTGACAGTGGATTTTCTCGCCACACTTGATTTTCTAAAGTTCCATACAAGCGCCATTGAAAGGTCTCGCAACGAATGCCTTCATATTGGGTTTGTTTGCCACCACTAGGATTGGTCATCACAACGATATAACGAGTGACACCATCAGCCCCAATCAAAATGGAATCTTTATCGACCGCAAATTTGAAGATGGTCTGCGGGGAAACATAAAAAGGGATTAGAGAGGATTGCTTAGGTGGATTGAGTGGCATCTTTGTAGTGCCCTCCTTAAATACCATCGGTGCGAACGGATCAACTCCACTGACCATAGGATCGCCGGAGCAGGCGAGTAATAGTAAAGCGGCAATCCCGTAACCACACCACTGCTTGACGTATCTAAATAACATGTTCATTGTTTTTGCTTGTCCGAACGGGTCGGTTCTTTTTGTTTATCGCCGCTCTTGGAATAAAAAGACTGAAAAAGATCTAGCGGGGTGCCCCAGGCAAGTTGTTGCATGCGAACGCCTTTGGCCAGATAACGCGCCAATTCAGAGAGGGCGAGTTGATAGACTTCGCGCTTAAAACCAATGACGGCATCAAGTTGAATCCAAAACGGCACCCAACGCCAAGCATCAAATTCAGGGTGTTCGGTGGCGCGTAATTGAATATCGCTATCTACACCAACAAAGCGCAACAAAAACCAAATTTGTTTTTGACCGCGATATGCAGCTCTATGAATACGTGTGGCGTGTTGGCGACGCAAGTATTCCTCAGGGACATCGTAGCGAAGCCAGTCCCTGGTCCGTCCAATAATTTGGACATGTTCTGGCAGCAAGCCTACCTCTTCATGCAATTCGCGGTACATCGCCTGCTCTGGGCTTTCGCCATGAGCTATCCCGCCCTGCGGGAACTGCCACGAATGCTGCCCAACGCGTTTTCCCCAGAAAACCTCGTTTCGGCTGTTAAGGAGGACAATGCCGACATTGGGTCTATACCCTTCACGGTCAAGCATGATCGTGCCCCAAATCCTTTAAAATCAATGATTTGATTATATCCATTCATGAAAGCATCACAATCATTTCTCGCCACGTTGAAAGAAGCCCCTGCTGACGCTGAGGTGGTTTCGCACAAGCTAATGGTGCGTGCAGGTTTAATTCGTAAGCTCAGTGCGGGCGTATACAACTACTTGCCATTGGGATTGAAGGTGATTCGCAAGGTGGAAAACATCATTCGCGAAGAAATGAATCGTGCTGGTGCGATTGAATTGCTTATGCCAATGATTCAGCCTGCTGAGTTATGGCAAGAAACGGGCCGCTGGGAAAAAATGGGACCCGAATTACTGCGCATTAAAGATCGCCATGATCGTGATTTCTTAATTCAGCCTACCTCTGAAGAGGTGATTACCGACTTGGCGCGTAATGAGATTAAAAGTTACAAGCAGTTACCAGTGAATTTTTATCAAATTCAGACTAAGTTCCGTGATGAGCGTCGTCCACGCTTTGGCATCATGCGTGGTCGTGAATTCAGTATGAAAGATGCTTATTCATTTGATCGTGATACTGAAGGGTTGAAAAAATCGTATCAGATCATGTTTGATGCCTATACCCGTATCTTCAAAAGAATGGGTTTGCAGTTCCGTGCGGTGACTGCGGACAATGGCGCAATTGGAGGTTCTGGAAGTCAAGAGTTTCATGTCATTGCAGATACTGGTGAAGATGCGATTGTTTATTGCCCAACTTCAGATTACGCTGCTAACTTAGAGGCTGCGGAGTCCTTGTCTTTGATTGCTGCGCGTGCCGCAGCAAGTCAAACTATGACAAAGGTTCCAACGCCCGACAAAACCAATTGTGCAGACGTAGCGAAGTTACTCAATATTCCGCTTGATAAAACCGTGAAGTCTTTATTGTTTGCAGCCGATCAAGAAAATGGCCCAGCAAAACTTTTTATGTTGTTAGTGCGTGGCGATCATGAACTTAATGAAGTCAAGGCAAGCAAAGTGCCAGGTATGGCCGAGTCACGATTTGCTACTGAAGCAGAAATCAAACAAGCGTGCAATGCTCCTGCTGGTTATTTAGGACCAGTTGGCGTAAGTGCTAACGTCACTGTTGTTGCGGACCGCACGGTTGCCAATATGGCAGATTTTGTCTGTGGCGCCAATGACGCTGGGCACCATTTGACGGGCGTGAACTGGGGACGTGATTTGCCAGAGCCTTTGGTATTAGATATCCGAAATGCCGTTGTTGGAGACCCTTCTCCAGACGGTAAAGGGGTTGTTGATATCTGCCGTGGCATAGAAGTTGGTCACGTTTTCCAATTGGGTACCCGCTATTCAGAAGCAATGGGTTGCACCTATCTAGATCAGCAAGGTAAAGCTCAACCTATGGTGATGGGTTGTTATGGCATTGGCGTGACCCGTTTGTTGGGTGCTGCAATTGAACAAGGTCATGACGAGAAAGGCATTATTTGGCCGATCTCCATGGCGCCATTCGAGGTAGTGATTTGTCCAATGGGTTACGAAAAATCAGAGGCCGTCAAAACGGCTTGTGATCAACTTCATGATCAATTACTTGCTGCTGGTATCGATGTGATTTTGGATGATCGTAATGAGCGCCCTGGTGCGATGTTTGCTGACTGGGAGCTGATCGGCGCACCTTTCCGCGTGGTGATTGGGGATCGCGGTTTAGCGGATTCTCAAGTGGAATTTAAAGGCCGCACTGATGCAGAGTCGCAGAATGTGCCCTTGTCGCAGATTAAAGATAAAGTCATTGCTGCCGTTCAAGCAGCTAAAAATACAGTCGCTTAATTCTATTTTTTAAAGAGTCCGCCAATACCCTTGGCGGCTCCTTTGGCAGCCATGGCAGCCATCGTGCGCGCCATTTTGCCGCCTTTAAACTGCTTCATCATGGTTTGCATTTGTTCGAACTGAGCAAGCAAGCGATTTACTTCTTGCACCTCAACACCAGCGCCAGCCGCAATACGACGTTTACGGCTTGCCTTCAATAATTCTGGCTTGCTACGTTCACGGGGTGTCATGCTGTCAATAATTCCACGCATACGCTTAGTCTGTTTATCGGCGTTACTGAGGTTTGCTTTGGATGCTGCTTGTGCGACTTGACTGGGGAGTTTATCCATCAAGCTAGCCATACCGCCCATTTTTTGCATTTGCATGAGTTGATCACGGAAATCTTCTAGATCAAACCCGCCTTTTGAAATCTTACTAGCTAATTTTTCTGCTTTCGCTACATCCACATGTTGTTGAGCTTGCTCAACTAGGGCAAGGATGTCGCCCATGCCCAAAATGCGATTAGCCATGCGCTGCGCATCAAACGCTTCTAGCCCATCCATCTTTTCGGCTACGCCAATAAATTTGAGTGGCACTCCAGTTACTTGGCGAACGGAGAGGGCGGCGCCACCACGAGAATCACCATCTAGCTTGGTGAGAATGACACCAGTAAGTGGCAGCGCCTCATGGAAGGCTTTTGCTGTGTTTACCGCGTCTTGACCCAACATGGCATCAACAACAAAGAGAGTTTCAATAGGATTCAGACTTGCATGCAAGGTTTTAATTTCTTGCATGAGCTCTTCATCAATACCAAGGCGACCAGCCGTATCCACAATCACGACATCAAAATAGTGACGCTTAGCCCAATCTAGGGCGGCATTGGCTATATCTAGAGGCTTTTGCTGGATATTGCTTGGAAAGAATTCAGCGCCTACTTGCTTAGAAACTGTTTCTAACTGCTCGATTGCAGCAGGACGGTAAACGTCGCAAGATACCGTTAATACTTTCTTTTTCTTTTTCTCTTGGAGCCATTTAGCTAATTTACCCACGGATGTAGTTTTACCGGCGCCTTGCAAACCAGCCATCAGAATAATTGCTGGAGGCTGGGTTGCTAGATTGAGTTCACCACTTTGCTCACCCTCCATCACTGCGGCAAGCTCACGCTGAACCACTCCCACAAGTGCTTGGCCTGGGCTTAGGCTGCCTACCACTTCCTCACCCAAAGCTTTGAACTTGATTTGCTCCAATAGGGATTTAACTACTGGGAGTGCAACGTCTGCCTCTAGTAACGCAAGACGGATCTCACGTAGCATTTCGGCAGTATTGGCTTCGGTAAGGCGGGCTTGGCCCCGCATTGTTTTAACAACGCGTGAAAGACGGTCGGTGAGGTTTTCTAGCATTTATGGATTAGACTTTCTAGATGGATATTTTAGGTCACCCTGCTTTTGAATTGCTTCCTTGCGCTCTTTACCTTCTTCTTTTGCTTTTTTTGAGTTTTCGATCCAAGGAGGATGAGGGTTCTACGGGCTCTGTGGGCTTAATTCAAGCCTTTATTCTGGTAGCGTTAATTGCTCATGGCGTGCAATTACATAATTCCGTATTTACTGATAAGGGCTTTGTTTTCGGTTTTGCGCAGGATTTGTCATTAATTGCTTGGGTGGGACTAGCTTTTTATTGGTTTCAGTCTTGGTTTTTGCCGATTTCGAGCCTACGCTGGTTGGCTATCTTATTTGCGTTGGTTTGCTCTCTGTTACCCAGCCTTTTCCCAGGCACTTTAATTTCTCCACGTGCAGTATCTGACCCTTGGTTTAAGGGGCATTTTATTGTGGCAACGATTGCGGTAGGGTTGCTTAGCTTGGCAGCAATGCATGCCATGTTGATGAGTGTTCAGGATCGGGCGCTACATCGTCAGCTTGCCATTATTCCAAACAGCCGTGTTGCACATTGGCTGGAAGATTTGCCTCCTTTAATGACCATGGAAAGTCTGTTATTCAATCTGCTTTATGTTGGGTTTGCGCTTTTAAGCTTGACAGTCTTTTCAGGCTTATTGTTCTCGCAAACCTTATTTGGTAAGCCACTGTTATTCGATCACAAAACAATTTTTGCTTTAGTTTCGTGGTTTTTATTTGCTGGTTTATTGTTAGCACGTTGGCGTGTTGGATTGCGGGGACGCGCTGCCATTCGTTGGGTTTTAAGTGCTTACAGCGCGCTACTGTTGGCATATGTAGGCAGCCGTTTTGTTGTAGAAGTGATACTTCAGAGAGCGTAATTCTTGTTTAAGTGGCTTTTTTTATTTGTCGGCATCTATCTTCTTTACGTTTGGGTAAAGAAAAAGAATGCGCCACCCTCTGCTGTAAAAAACCCCGCTAACCCCATATCGGATATGGCTCAGAAGGATATTGAGCCGGAGGTAATGGTGCCTTGCCATTATTGTCAAGTACACCTTCCAAAATCTGATGCAATCTTTTTTGATGGTCGTTCATATTGCTCTGAGAGTCATCTCAATGCATTAGACGAGTATGGATGGGTTGGGTCTGCGAGGTGGCGACCTTCACCTAACCACGAGACTAGATCAGAAAATATTTCACCTGATTTAGTGGTGATACATCACATCAGCTTACCGCCGGGTGAATTTAAAAATAAAGATAGTAGCCAATACATCATCGATTTTTTTCAAAATAGACTGGATGTTTCAGCGCATCCTTATTTTTTAGAAATTGCACATCAAAAAGTTTCCAGTCACTTTTTGATCACGCGCCATGGAGAATTAATTCAGTTCGTCTCTACCAAAAATAAGGCATGGCATGCCGGCGTTTCATCGTTTCAGGGAAGGGAAAAGTGCAATGATTTTTCCATCGGCATTGAGTTGGAAGGTGATGGGGCGAGTGCTTTTACAGAAGAGCAATATCAAGCATTGACCGCATTAGTGAAAAAATTAGAAGCTATTTATTTCAATCTGCAATTTGCAGGACACAGTGATATCGCACCAGAGCGAAAAACAGATCCTGGAATCTTTTTTGATTGGCAAAAGTTCCAAAAAGAGACAAAAATTTCCGATAAAAATCTTCCTTTTGGGTTAAGTTCTCGATAGCCTATTTTTGTATGTGAGCATACGCTTACTTTTTTAGCCTTTACCTAAAAAGGACTAAAAATCATGCACCAAATTACCCCCAAATTTCAGTGAATTCTTAGTGAAAATACTGATCCGTTTTTGTCATAAAAAACTTACAAAGACCCAAATAATTCCCTATACTTAGTGCCTAATGCGCTTCGAGACACTAGATGTAGTGTTTGAATCTAGCAATACACCATTGTTTTTTAACGATATTTTGTCCAAATAACTATATATATACGCAGGAGTAACATGACATATACAAATCCACAAACAGCAGGCCAGGTACCTGGAACAACAAACCCAGGAATGGGTCCTGCAGGGGCGATAAATCAAACCCCTTCTGCCAGTTTTGTTGCTGGCGGTGTTGGTGGCAGCCAGGCAACCCAACTGTCTGACTACAAAATCATTCGTCGTAACGGCTCAGTTGTTGCATTTGAGCCATCCAAAATTGCGATTGCTGTAACCAAGGCTTTTTTAGCAGTCAATGGCGGTCAAGGTGCAGCCTCTGCTCGCGTTCGCGAGCAAGTAGAGCAGTTAACGCATGCTGTGGTTCGCGCCTTATTGCGCAGCCGTCCAAATGGCGGAACTTTCCACATCGAAGATATTCAAGATCAGGTTGAATTGGCTTTGATGCGCAGTGGTGAGCACAATGTGGCGCGTGCTTATGTTTTGTATCGCGAGAAGCGTAATCAAGAGCGCGCAGCTCAACTAGAAGTTGCGCAAGAAACTCAAGCAGCAAATCAAGTCGGTGAGGCAGGTATCAAGGTTACTGACAATGGGGTTGAGAAGTATCTTGATATGGCTGCATTACGCACGGTGATTGAAGCGGCATGCGAAGGTTTGGGCAATCATATTGATGCTGCACCTATCATCACTGAAACCATTAAGAATTTGTATGATGGCGTCCCAATGGCGCAAGTCTATGACTCTGCTATTTTGGCTTCCCGTACATTGATTGAGAAAGATCCTGCATATAGCCAAGTCACTGCGCGCATCTTGATGCATGTGATTCGTAAAGAGATTTTGGGTAAAGAAGTGCTGCAAGGAGATATGCAATCCGAATATGCTTCTTATTTCCCTAAATTCATCAACGAGGGTATCTCAGCTGAGCTGCTCGATCCACGTATGCGCGAGTATGACTTGCCAAGATTGGCTGCTGCACTGAATGCTAGCCGTGACTTGCAATTTAATTACCTCGGTTTACAAACTTTGTATGACCGCTACTTCTTGCATATCGAAGATCGTCGTATTGAGATGCCACAGGCATTTTTCATGCGCGTGGCAATGGGTCTGGCGCTTAATGAGTTGGATCGTGAGCGTCGTGCGATTGAGTTCTATGAAATCCTTTCTACATTTGATTTCATGTCTAGCACTCCAACCTTGTTTAATTCTGCGACAACTCGTCCACAACTCTCAAGCTGCTACTTGACGACAGTAGAAGATGATCTCGATGGTATTTACGAGGCTTTGAAAGAGAACGCTTTGCTGTCTAAATTTGCTGGCGGTTTGGGTAATGACTGGACGAACGTGCGTGCTTTGGGAAGTCATATCAAAGGCACTAACGGTAAGTCACAGGGTGTTGTGCCGTTTTTGAAGGTGGTAAATGACACTGCAGTTGCGGTGAACCAGGGTGGTAAGCGTAAGGGTGCAGTTTGTGCTTATTTAGAGACATGGCACTTAGATATCGAAGAGTTCTTAGAGTTGCGCAAAAACACTGGTGACGATCGCCGTCGTACCCATGACATGAACACATCCAACTGGATTCCAGACCTGTTCATGAAGCGCGTTATGGAAAACGGTGAGTGGACATTGTTCTCCCCATCCAATACGCCTGACTTGCATGACAAGTTTGGTAAAGCCTTTGAAGAGGCCTACGTTGCTTATGAGCAAAAAGCTGATCGTGGTGAACTCAAGCCATTCCGCAGAATTCCAGCGCAACAATTGTGGCGCAAGATGTTGGGAATGTTGTTTGAAACCGGTCATCCATGGATCACCTTCAAAGATCCATGCAACATCCGTAGCCCACAGCAGCACATTGGCGTAGTGCATTCTTCCAACTTATGCACTGAAATCACTCTCAATACCAATGAGGATGAGATCGCTGTATGTAACCTCGGATCTGTGAACTTAACCGCCCACATGACTACGGATGCGCATGGCAAATTGGTTTTGGATCATGAAAAACTCCAAAGAACGATTCGTACCGCTATGCGTATGCTCGATAACGTGATTGACATCAATTACTACGCAGTAGCGAAGGCGCGTAACTCCAACCTCAAGCACCGTCCAGTAGGTATGGGCATTATGGGCTTCCAGGATTGCTTGCATATGCAGCGTATTCCTTACGCTAGCGAAGAGGCTGTGAAATTCGCCGACACTTCAATGGAAGCAATTTGCTACTACGCTTACCAAGCATCTAGCGAATTGGCTGAAGAGCGTGGCGTCTATAGCACTTATAAAGGCTCATTATGGGATCGTGGCATTCTGCCGCAAGATACCGTGGCTATGTTGGCAGCAGAGCGTGGCGGCTACGTTGAAGTAGATAGCTCTACAACGATGGACTGGAGCAGCTTGCGTGCTCGCATCAAGCAGCACGGCATGCGCAACTCCAATTGCGTTGCGATTGCACCTACGGCAACCATTTCTAACATCATTGGCGTTTCCGCTTGTATTGAGCCCACCTTCCAGAACTTGTTTGTTAAATCCAATCTTTCTGGTGAATTTACGGTAGTGAACGAGTATTTGGTCCGTGATTTGAAAGATCGTGGGCTATGGGATGAGGTGATGATTGCTGACCTGAAATACTTTGATGGCACTTTGTCCAAGATTGATCGGATCCCACAAGACTTACGTGATTTGTATGCAACCGCGTTTGAAGTAGAGCCAACATGGTTGGTTGAGGCAGCCTCACGTCGCCAAAAATGGATTGATCAAGCACAGTCACTGAATATCTATATGGCTGGTGCCTCTGGCAAGAAATTAGACGACACCTATAAATTGGCTTGGTTGCGTGGTCTTAAAACGACGTATTACCTCCGCACGATGGCAGCTACTCACGTTGAAAAATCGACAGTGGCGAGCGGTCAGCTGAACTCTGTTTCTAGCGGCGCTGATGGTGGTGGCGTATCTGCTGCTCCAGTGGAAGCTGATGGCCCCGTTTGCACAATGCGTCCGGGTGACCCAGGCTTTGAAGAATGTGAAGCATGCCAATAAGCGAACGCTATTGGCCATAAATAAAAGAATTTAGGAGAAAGTTATGTTGAATTGGGAAGAAGAAGTTGCTCCAGCGCTAGCGAAAGCGGGTCTTGCGCCGCAGCCGGTTGCAGTTGAGCCCCAGCGTTCACAGCCTGATCAAGTAGCCATGGCAGCGCCTGCGGCATCTGCTCCGGCGCCCGCACCAGCCCAAACTGCCACGGTAGCAGGCATGGAAACACGCCGCGTCAATGTTGCAGATAAGCGTGTGATTAACGCCAAGACGGACGTGAATCAGTTGGTGCCCTTTAAATACAAATGGGCGTGGGAAAAGTACTTGGCGGGTTGCGCAAACCACTGGATGCCACAAGAAATCAACATGAATCGCGATATTGCGCTTTGGAAGGACCCAAATGGTCTGACTGAAGATGAGCGTCGCATCATCAAGCGCAATTTAGGCTTCTTTACTACCGCGGATTCTTTGGCAGCAAACAATATTGTTTTGGGAACATATCGCCAAATTACCGCTCCAGAATGCCGCCAATACCTATTGCGCCAGGCTTTTGAAGAGGCGATTCATACCCACGCGTATCAATATATTGTTGAATCTTTGGGTCTAGATCAGGGCGAAATCTTCAATGCGTACCATGAAATTGAGTCGATTCGCGCCAAAGATGAGTTCCTCATCCCATTTATTGATGTGTTAACGGACCCAACATTTAAGACTGGCACATTAGAAAATGATCAAAAACTCCTACGTTCTCTGATTGTTTTTGCTTGCGTAATGGAAGGTTTGTTCTTTTATGTTGGTTTTACGCAAATACTTGCGATGGGTCGTCAAAACAAAATGACGGGTGCTGCCGAACAGTATCAATACATCCTTCGCGACGAGTCAATGCACTGCAATTTTGGTATCGATTTAATTAACCAAATCAAGCTGGAGAACCCGCAGTTATGGACTTCCGCGTTCAAAGACGAGATTAAATCGATCTTCGAAAAAGCAGTCGAATTGGAGTACCGTTATGCCGAAGATACGATGCCTCGCGGAGTGCTCGGATTGAATGCTCCGATGTTCAAAGGTTACCTAAGATACATTTGTAATCGTAGATGTTTGCAAATAGGACTTGACGCGATGTTCCCAAATGAAGAGAATCCATTTCCATGGATGTCAGAAATGATTGATCTTAAGAAAGAACGAAACTTTTTTGAGACACGCGTTATTGAGTATCAAACTGGTGGTGCGCTAAGTTGGGAGTAGTAAGTAGTAGGTAAGCGCATAGCCGGCTAAATAGGAGATTAGACGGTTGGATAGTATTAGAAGTCAGCAAAAACAGACTCAAATCCGAAAACCCTTGTTCAAGGGTGTCTGGTCTACTCTCTCTATTTTTTCCAGCACATTTAAGAAGCCGTTGTCCTTCGGGGCTACGGCTTTTTTTCCAGGATTCATTAGCGTGCAGCACTTAGCTTTAAGCCGTGCGCCGATGAATGGCTCGCTCGTTCATTCCGAATGGTCGGGTCTTCTTAATGTAGTTTGTACTAATCCTCACGTGAAGGAGTAACACATGGCAACAAAGAAAAAACCTGCTGCAAAGAAACCAGCTGCTAAAAAAGCTGCTGCAAAGCGTCCAGCTGCTAAGAAGCGCGTAGCTGCTAAGAAGCGTCCAGCTGCTAAAAAAGCTGCTGCTAAAAAGCCAGCTGCTAAAAAAGTAGCTAAGAAGCGTCCTGCTGCTAAAAAAGCTGCTGCTAAAAAGCCAGCTGCTAAAAAAGTAGCTAAAAAGCGCCCAGCTAAAAAAGCTGCTGCTAAAAAGCCAGCTGCTAAAAAAGCTGCTAAAAAGCGCGTAGCAAAAAAAAAGTAAGTAAGCCTGCTGCGAAGAAAGCGGGCTCTGCAGTAAAAAAGCCCGCGGCTAAGAAAGCTGCACCAGCGACTAGTGCGTTGAATCCTGCCGCTGCTTGGCCCTTCCCAACTGGCACACGTCCTTAATCAGACGGGTGTTATCAGAAGGGGTCTCTCACGAGACCCCTTTTTTATTGCCTAAGTTTTTTGGAATGCTAAGGCGATTAGAAGCTAAACCCAAAAGCTGCCTTGAACTGATCGGCAATAGCTGTTTTGCTCGGTTGATGGTTTTGTGGGCCTTGGTGGGTAATTTTGATCGAGCCCATCAAGCTGGCAAGACGACCGGTGGTTTCCCAATCCCAATCATTTTCTAGCCCAAACAACAAGCCACCGCGAAATGCATCTCCACAACCAGTGGGATCGATGACTTTTGCTGCGGGTACGGGCGGAATCACAATGCATTTGCCCTGGCTGTAGATTTCTGCCCCTTGCGCGCCTTTGGTAACGATCAGTGCTTTGACACGCTGGGCAATCTTTTCTAGGCTAAGCCCCGTTCTTTTTGAGAGCATTTCACCTTCATAGTCATTGACCGCAAGGTAGCTGGCAATTTCTACTAGCTCTAAAAGTTCTGGCCCATTAAACATGGGAAGCCCTTGGCCTGGATCAAAAATGAAAGGAATATTGGCATCAGCCAGTTGATGGCAGTGCTCCCACATACCTTGGCGTCCATCGGGAGCAACAATGCCAAATTTGGCTGCACCCTTGGAGGTCTTGCTGCGTTCGGCAACAACTGCAGAAACTTGATTGAGGTGAGATTCACCCATGGCTCCTGGATGAAAAGCGGTGATTTGATTGTTGGCTTGATCGGTAGTGATCATGGCTTGAGCTGTGAAGGCTTTTTCGATTTGGCGAATGTGGGTGGTATCAATCGCCAGTTGCGTTAAGCGGTTCATATAAGGCGCCGCATCTCCCCCCACTGTTGCCATGATGATGGGATCTCCACCCAAAAGACTGAGGTTATAGGCAATATTGCCAGCACATCCTCCAAATTCACGTCGCATTGTTGGTACCAAGAACGCCACATTGAGGATGTGAATTTGCTCGGGGAGTATTTGGTCGGCAAACTTGCCCTCAAAGTTCATGATGGTGTCGTAAGCGATTGAGCCGCAGATCAGGCTAGCCATAAATTACTTTCTGTCAAAAAAGGTAAAGATAAAAATTCAGTATCTAAGGGTATTCAAAGCCATTATTGGGGATAGAGCACCCGAACTCGATATCCTGCAGCATTTGCCGGCAGCGTAATGGGTAGATCAGATTGAATTGTCTCGCCTGCTGGCGCGCCCATCTTTAAAAAATCTGTGTGAGATTCTTTCCAGCTTGATGGCAACCAATCTTCTGGGGCAAACGTCATTGTTTTCAGTTCAAATTCTTCCGCATCAGTGAAAATAATTTCTACGTTGGGTAGTAAAACAGGTATCGCAAGACGATTTTGTATTTCCATTCGCAGTAAGGATGGGTTTGAAGGGCTTTTAAGGCCTTCTCGCGCGTTTTCAGGTGTAAGTGTGACCGAGATTATTTTCCATGCAGAAAAATCGCTCACAGGGCGATTAATGCATTTCAGTGCCTTGCATAATTTAGCGTCAATGCGCTGTAAAAGAGAAAAAGCAGATACAGAAAATGCATTTGATGTGCCATCGACTCTTGGCGCCAATGCTGGCAGCAAAAAATTTCTGGATAAATGTTCGCCAAAAATCAGCAGTAATAGAGCAAAACTGATTAGTAAGGCTAACTTAATTCTTTTTTTTTGCGTCGGCGCAGCAAAAGAATCTGACTTTGGGTCAGATTGAGCAGATTTTTGCTTTGACAATGTGCCGTGCAAGCAAACCCAGCCTTCACTCTCCCTCCAAACGGAAAGGTTAAGCCATTGGCTGTAGGTAGCAATGACTTCGTCAGCTTGTCTTGCAAGTACTCCGGATAAAACAATTTGCCCGCCAGGACGCATCTTGTTGACAAGTGCTGGCGCCAAAACTTGCAAAGGATTGGCCAAAATATTCGCCATGACGATGTCGTATTTGATATTGGCAGCAAGTTCTGGGGCATCTTCAGTAGGAAGTACAAAGCGGATGGCAGTATTGTTCGCTTCTGCATTACTGCGCGCAGCAATCATTGCTTGTGGGTCAATATCGGTGCCAACAACGGGGTCGCATCCAAGTTTCGCTGCGGCTATTGCCAAAATTCCAGATCCGCAACCGTAATCTAGTAGGCTTTGATTTTTTAGATTGGCATGTTCTTCCAACCAAAGCAGGCAAAGATGGGTTGTGGGGTGGCTACCGGTGCCAAACGCTAATCCAGGATCGACTGCAAGACAAATGGCATTGGGGTCGGAAGGTGTCTCATGCCAAGATGGCACTACCCAAATGCGTTTTCCAATTTGAATGGGGGCGAATTGACTTTGCGTTAGTCTGACCCAATCTTGCTCCTCAACAATTCTCTCTTGAGGTGGCGCTAAGCGAAAGCCGGCATCTTTAAGGTTTGAAAGGAGCTCTGCAACAAAGTCTGGACTGTCTGAGTTGTCGATTTCAGGATTGAAAAGAGCGGTAACTGCTGATCTATCCCAAGCTTGTACTTCCGGCGAAAGTCCAGGTTCACCATACAGAGGATTTTCATCGTAACCCCCTGCAGCATCGTCTTCAACAGTAACTGAGAGAGCGCCAAGCTCTATTAAAGCGTCGCCCAGTGGTTCGGCGGTTTCAGCAGCTACCGTGAAAACCAGTTCACGATAAGACATGGCTTACTCGTACTAAATGCATGTGTGCTGGCGAATTAGGATTTACCGCGACTTGCAGCTTGCTCTTCCAGACGATGTTCCAAGTAATGAATGCTTGTACCACCTTCCATAAAGTTGGGGTCGAGCATTAATTCGCGGTGCAAAGGAACATTCGTTGTAATTCCATCAATGACCATTTCAGATAAAGCAATTTGCATGCGGCGAATCGCTTGTTCACGAGTATTGCCATAGGAGATGAGTTTGCCAATCATGGAATCGTAGTTTGAAGGCACTACATATCCACTGTATGCGTGTGAGTCGACGCGAATACCAGGCCCACCAGGCATGTGAAACGAGCCAATTTTTCCTGGACTTGGAGTGAATTTGAATGGATCTTCCGCGTTGAGGCGGCATTCAATAGCATGACCACGGAAAACGATGTCTTTTTGGCGATAGGACAACTTGAGTCCTGCGGCAATGCGAATTTGCTCTTGGACAATGTCTACTCCGGTAATCATTTCGGTCACTGGATGCTCTACCTGAACCCGAGTGTTCATCTCAATAAAGAAGAACTCGCCGTTTTCATAAAGAAATTCAAATGTGCCAGCGCCGCGGTAGCCAATTTTTCTGCAGGCATCGGCACAGCGTTCTCCAATTTTGGCGATTAAGCGACGATCGATCCCAGGTGCTGGTGCTTCTTCAATCACTTTTTGATGACGACGTTGCATAGAGCAATCACGTTCACCCAACCAAATTGCATTTCCATGGGTATCAGCTAACACTTGAATCTCTACATGGCGAGGTTTTTCCAAAAACTTCTCCATGTAAACCTCTGGATTACCAAAAGCGCGACCGGCTTCTTCACGGGTCATATTGACTGCATTAATCAAATGAGCCTCAGTGTGAACAACGCGCATGCCGCGTCCACCGCCACCGCCGGCGGCTTTAATAATGACTGGATAACCAACTCTTTTAGCAGTTGCAATAATTTCCTTGGGATTGTCTGGAAGCGCACCTTCTGAACCAGGGACACAAGGAACACCCGCTTTGATCATGGCGCGTTTAGCAGAGACCTTGTCTCCCATTAAACGAATCGATGCTGCAGTGGGGCCAATAAAAGCAAAACCCGATTTCTCAACACGTTCGGCAAAATCCGCATTTTCTGAAAGGAAGCCATATCCTGGATGGATTGCCTCTGCATCTGTAACCTCGGCAGCGGAAATAATCGCAGGCATGTTGAGGTAACTTAATGGGGAAGGTGCTGGTCCAATGCAAACCGCTTCATCAGCAAGCTTGACGTACTTCGCTTCTTTATCGGCAGTGGAGTACACCACCACAGTTTTAATACCCAACTCACGACAAGCGCGTTGGATGCGGAGAGCAATCTCTCCTCGATTGGCAATCAGAATCTTGTCGAACATGTCGGCTCTGTCTTAAGTTAAATGGATGAGAAGAAAGAGGCTGGAGATTAGGCGATGACAAATAGGGGTTGATCAAACTCAACGCCTTGTCCGTTTTCGCAAAGAATTTCTTTGATCACACCGTCTTTTTCGGACTCAATTTCATTCAATAACTTCATGGCTTCAATAATGCACAGTGTTTGACCGACTTTGACTGTATCGCCTACATTGACAAAATTAGGCGACTCAGGATTTGGTGCGCGATAGAAAGTGCCAACCATAGGTGAGCGAGCAACAAAACCCGTTTCAGCCGCTGGACTCTCAGCTGCTGGAGCACTAGGAGCAGCCGCTGCTACTGGAGCGGCAGAAATTGCTGGTGCTGGCGCAGGGCTTGCATACACAACTTGTCCTGCAGCACTAGGAGCACTCGCATTAACAATGCGTACTCGATCTTCG
>NZ_JAHBAK020000070.1 GCF_018500155.2 Polynucleobacter sp. | reverse complement strand
TTGTTATAGAGCGGACACCTCTTCCGCCAAATATCAAACCCCAGATAAATAGCTGGGGTTTCTCATTTCTATGCCTTCAATGACCCTAAATCAAAAGTAATTCGTTGTACGATTAACCGTATGAACCTTTTGCTGTCCATCTATTTTTTTATTATCGCCATTATTCAGGCGGGATTATTAGTCGGAATCTACCACTACTATCGTACTCAAGATGTGATCAAACCTAATTCTTACTGGTTAGGGTCCTTACTAGCAAGCGTAGTAGCTTTGTTCATCTTTGGTGGTGGAATCATCATCATTAAAGATATTGCGACGCCAGAATTTAATTTTACGATTGGTAATACGCTGTTTTATGTTGCCGCTGTCATGCAGGCACTATTTTGTAGGTCTCTAAATCAAGAGGTATCAAAGGGCACGAAGATCTTTTTTAATCTTTCAATAGTGGCTTTTTTCCTGACATTTGAGTGGTTAAGGCAAACGAGTAGTTTTGAGCTGCGAACCGTATTTATGTGTGTGTTGGCGAGCTTTTTTTATCTATGGCAAATCTACGAAGTCAGAAAAAAGAACCAATCAGCATTCTCTTCTCAATTGAGGTACTTGCAGTACGCTAGCTTTGGCGAGCTATTTTTTGCAATGGGCCGCTTGGTCATACTTTTGGCATCCTCTTTGGCTATTCGCCAGGTAGATCAAATCCCGCAAATATTGATCTTATTTACGATATCCCAATTAGTAATGAATACTTTGTCTTACATTGCAATTGGAAGTTATTGGTCAGAGCAAATTGCAGTATCGAACGCAAAATCCAACTTAGAAAACCAGCAGATTAAAGCGCTGCTTGCAGAGCGGGAGTCGCTCATTTCTTCGTTATTAAAAGCCAATAAAACCGCCAGTACCGGTGCGTTATCGGCTTCTATTGCACATGAACTGAATCAACCATTAGGAGCATCTAGCCTGAATATTCAGTTTTTGCAAAAAAAGCTTGCAGCTGGGCAGCTAAGCCCAGAATTGCAAGGAGAGATTCTCAATACCTTGCTCGCAGACAATCAACGTGCCGCGAATACAGTGCGCACTTTGCGCTCTATTTTTACTGATGACGATCTTAAAACCACTGAAGTTGATCTAGAGCAGGTGATGCAGACAGTAGTCAGCGTAGCAAAACCGGAATTGCAATCCCAAAATATCCAACTTTCCCTACATCTTGAGAAAAATCTGATGCTTTCTGGGAATCGCGGCGAATTGCAACAAGTCATGCTCAATTTGATCAACAATGCAATACAGGCACTTGGATTGATCAAAGAGGGCGATAAACGCATCATGATAGAAGGTGCCCATATAAACCAAGGCATTCAAGTTTCAATTGCAGACAATGGTCTTGGCATATCCACGGAAGCAAAAGCACATTTATTTGAATTGCTATCTTCAACCAAGAACTCTGGAATGGGGCTTGGTCTATGGCTTTGCAAACACATTATTTCGCGTCATGGCGGAAAAATATGGCTTGATGAAAATAGCGGCAAAGGCGCAAAATTTTCCATCTGGCTGCCTATTTCTAGCTGATCCATCTTTTAGGGCATTGGTTTTATAACATGCCCCGACCCTATCCTGCAGTCAATTGACAGCAAAAACTAACAAAAGTATCAGAGCATTCCTTTCATATTTGATGTGACTTCCTATATGGGTTAACCCATTTTCCCATTGAAATATGTATTAACATCATGTATTGTTGTAATGATACATCAATACATGGAATAAAGATGATTCGCTACAAAAAGTCACGCAATATGAATATGCGGTTTACATCAAACGCACAAGTTAATTTGATGGAAAGTGCATACCCCATTTATCTAGAGCTAAATAAACGATATTCAACATCACAAATGCTCCTTTTGGAGTCCATGATTGCCAAGTCGGCAGAGGCTAAGACATCCATCATTGGGGTTAATCCAGTGCTTCGCGTTAGCGTCATCAATCGCCAGGTGACCATTACGGCAAATAAGAATCTACAGAAAAAGGTTAAACATCTCTATTCCAATGAGTCCTTTACAGAGTTGGGAATAGATAGAACATGCTTTCATTTAAAGGAAAGAAAGGATGTGTGGAATTTTTTAAGAAAATTTGATAATCAATTTAAGTCTGTTGAGGGTGGGGTGTTGGTTTTTGCTGCTTTTGCCTATAACGCTATTCACTTTATTGAGGATATTGCGCTATACGAGGAGGACGACATTCCTGATATCCAGCTCATTTGCTATTCCAATATTCTTGAATTTTCCGAAAATAGCGTTACTCACTGTGAGTATGGTTTTGAAGGTGTTAGTCCGCTCGATTTATCTTTTATTGAGGATGGGCATCACTACTCAATCCCCAAATTACCCGCTCATGGCGAAGATTTTTCTCTGCAAAGGCAAACAACTAAAGCATCCTACTTGGAGAAAGCTCAAAGTGCTTTAGAGCACGTTCGCATCGGTGATGTTTATCAGATTCAAATTGGCCATAAGCTGAATGTATCGTCATCAATAGACCCGTTGGATGTATATGCAAGATTGCGCATGCTAAACCCATCGCCTTATATGTATTTCTTTGATTCTGGCGCATATAAAGTCATTGGAGCTAGCCCTGAATCATTTGTTTATATGGATGATGATGCCGTCACTATTCGCCCCATTGCTGGAACGCTAGGAAAGTCATCATATCCAACCAAAGAAGATGCTCAGCGTGAATTTCAGGCCAATGCGAAGGAGATTGCTGAGCATTTGATGTTAGTAGATTTGTGCCGTAATGACCTCTCTAGGATTGCAGTAGCAAAAACACTTGAAGTCAAGGAGCTGATGTCTGTTGAAGAGTATTCACATGTGTACCACCTCACATCTACTACCAAGGCACGAATCAAAGAGGGTATTGATAAATATGATGTGATACAGGCAGCCTTTCCAGCGGGGACCATGACTGGGACGCCCAAAATTAGGGCCATAGAGCTTATTGCTGAGTTAGAAGACAGTCCTCGTGGCTTATATGCGGGCTCTCTTGGAATGATGACTCTGGGAAGAAATTATGTAAATACCGCACTTTGTATTAGGACTGCAATTGAGCGCGATGGGGTCTATACATTGCGCGCTTCAGCTGGAATGGTTTCTGATTCTAAGGTTGAAAGCGAATACGCAGAAACATTACATAAGATGGCTTCAGTATTTAAGGCTATTACCGATCAGGAGATTGCATGTCACATCGCGTAATTGTTGTTGATGCTTATGATAGTTTTGTGCATATCTTGGTCGGATATCTTCAGTCTATTGGTTGCGCTGTTGACATGTACCGCCGAGATGATGGGGGGTTATGCAAGGCTGTTGCCGATTCGAAAGGCGATATGCTTTTGTTGGGACCAGGCCCTGGTCATCCAATGGATTCTGGATATGGCGATTTACTAGCGCTGAATGATGGTCGAATGCCAGTACTGGGTGTTTGCTTGGGTCATCAGGCAATAGCCCTGCACTATGGCTGTCAAATTGACTATGCAAAACACCTCATGCATGGAAAAACTAGTCATATTGTTCATGACGGCAAAGGATGTTTCGAGCATTTACCCCATCAATTTTCTGCCATGCGATATCACTCTATTGTGGTCTCAGATGAAAATTTCTCACCCCATATTTCTGTTACAGCAAGGTCAGATGATGATGGTTACATCATGGGTATTCGTCATAAGGAATACAAAATCGAGGGCATTCAATTTCATCCAGAAAGCATTGGAACTGAACAAGGCATCAAAATACTCAAAAACTTTATACAAACATATGTAGAACATTAGCTGCCGATACCAAAGTATTTGAGGTATCCACTTAGATCAATATCGATTATGGGTTGAATCGGTATTGCCATCCAGTCAGCTTCATTTGATAAGGCTAATTTATGAAAGTTTGTGTATTGGTTGGCTCCGCAAGAAAAAATGGCATAAGTAATCAAATATGCGGTCTATTGCAAGACCACTTTAAAAGCAAAGGACTCTTTGGTAATTTTGTGCATTTGGCAGACAAACGAATAGAATTTTGTGATGCTGATAATCTTTGCCAGTACGCACCCTGTGGAGTGCCAGATGATTTGCCTGCTATTTTGGAGGCTATGCAGTCAGCCGACGGAATTATTTATATGCCGGTAATGCATGCCTTTGGTGTGAACAGTAAGTTTCAGGCTTTTTTGGAGCGTGTTGGGTACGGCTATTTGCGACCCCTAGATCGCCCATTAAAGGATAAGATTGCCGCGATTATTGTGGTTGGTCGTAGATATGGGCATACGGCAGTCTATTCACAAATCATGCTCAATATCATGTTGAACAAAATGATTATGGCTGGCTCAGGTTTCCCGGCGCTTTTTTTGGGAATGCTTGGTAGTGCCGAGCATGATGATGAGGCTTTAGAAGCGTTGGAGCAAACTGTGGACAGGATGAAAGATGTTTACCAACGATTTCATTATGTATCGGCTGGCGCAACTCAACAAAACTTTGATTGCCAATAATCTCTAGATTTAGCGTTTCTTAGATTGGAGGCGCCCCTGGTTATCTTGGAGATGCTGACATTGAGAAGTTTTGCACATTCTCTTTGAGGTGTATCTGTGCACGCTAATGTCTGATAAATACGAACTCGATCTAGCAAATCATCGATTTCTGCGGCCGTTAATATTTGCTTTAGCAAGTAGTCCATTTCACTGGGCTGATCAATACTACAGAGCATTTCGATGAGCGCAATTTTCGCCTTGGACCGATTCATGGGGATACCCCTCTAAATTAATATTTTTAGAAGTTTATTTGATTCTTCTCATATTGAGCCAAATAAATCGGCTCAAGCGCGAAAGGCGCCGCCTTCCTCAAGCGCTTTTAATTCCTCGCCAGCAATCCCTAATTCCTTCAGTAATTCAGCGTTATGCTCGCCTAAAAGTGGGGGATGCTTGCGAATTTGTTGTGGTGTCCCCATCATTTTTACTGCGAATCCAATATTGGGGACTGTGCCCTCGATGGGGTGATCGATTTCCATGCGCATTTTGCGATGGCGTCCATGCTCGCTATTGAAAGCTTGAGGATAGGTATTAATCGGTCCAGCAGGTATGCCTTCCGCTAGCAGTAGATCCACCCACTCTTCGCTAGTTTTGGTCACAAAAGTTTTTTCTAGCTCTCTAGCAAGCTCAACCCGATTGGCTAAACGCAGTGGGTTGGTCTTAAACCTATCATCCTCATACAACTCAATACGACCAATTTTTTCACAAAGCAATTTCCATAACTTTTGATTTGTGGCACCCATCACAAAGTAACCATCCGAGGCTTTCATCGCCTGATAAGGGGCGCTCATATGATTAGCAGTGCCAAGCTTTTCGGGTTCAACTCCGGTTCCCCAGTATTGAGCAGTGTCCCAAATTGAAAACGCTAAAGCAGAGTCAAATAAAGAGGCATCAATAAACTGGCCCTGACCCGTTTTTGCTTTCCCAATATAGGCCGATAAAATTCCATAGACTGCAAATAAGGCGCAGCCAATATCAGCAACCGGAACACCTGCCTTTACGGGTGGCCCATCGGGATAGCCGGTAACACTCATTACGCCAGACATAGCTTGCGCCATTAAATCAAAGCCAGGTCGATCAGCCCATGGACCCGTTTGTCCAAATCCAGAGATGCTGGCATAGACCAAGCCTGGATTGATTTTTTGCAAAGACGGGTAATCGATGCCGAGTTTTTTCATGACACCAGGCCGATAGTTTTCTACCAATATGTCTGCAGTCTTGACCAGCTCAAAAAATACCTTTTTGCCAGCATCCGTTTTCAGGTTCAACGTGATGCTACGTTTATTGCGATTCATATTCAGAAAGCCCATGCTATCTGAACCCTTCATTTTGAAGCTCATTGCACCACGTGTCTGATCGCCTGTGCCCGGAGGCTCCACCTTAATCACATCGGCACCCAGATCCGCTAGCAACATGCAGCAATAAGGCCCCGCCATGACTTGACTGACATCTAAAACCCTGACGCCGGCAAGGGGGAGGGGCGCTGAATTTGCATTTATAGGTGTTTTCGTCATTGTCTCGATCGTTTTTATGTGTTTAGAATCAATCACTAATAGTATCAAACACAATAAAAACCTATATAGGAGACATTATGTTGCTAAGATCCCGTGCCTTTCATGGCCTGCTGGTACTCGCATTGAGTGCATGCTCATGGCTTGCTCACGCGCAATCGACTTATCCCAATAAACCGATTCGTTTAATTGTGGGTTTTGCGCCTGGCGGGGGCACTGATATTGTGGCTCGTGCGATTGCACCAAAGATGAGTGAGGTTTTAGGTCAAGGCGTCATTGTTGAAAATCGCTCTGGTGCAGCTGGAACTATCGGCGCTGACTTGGTTGCAAAATCTAATCCTGATGGATACACCTTGTTAGTGGGGCACTCAAATTCCAATGCGATTGCACCATTTGTTTTGACTACTGTTCCATATAATCCAGCAACAGATTTCACGCCCATTACATATCTGGGATATGTGCCTAATGTTCTAGTCGTGAAATCCTCATTACCTGTCAATTCAGTTGCGCAATTGATCTCCTTAGCAAAAGCCAATCCTGGTCAGATGACCTATGGCTCCTCTGGCATTGGCAGTACACAACACTTAGCGGGCGCGTTATTTAGCAAGATCGCTGGCATCCAAATGAACCACGTGCCCTACAAAGGAAGTGGTCAGGCCATTATTGACTTACTGGGTGGTCAGATTACGATGAACTTCGACACTTTGCCGCCCAATTTGCAACAAATTAAAGACGGCAATTTAAAGGCATTAGCTATCTCCACCCCAAAGCGTCTATCGATTTTGCCCAACGTCCCGACATTTAATGAGGTAGGCATCGTCGGATTTGATGTCACCAACTGGTACTCCATCATGGGGCCAAAAGGAATGGATCCAGCAGTAGTGAATAAGATTGATCAAGCAGTCAAGGCGGCTATGTCTGATCCACAAATTAAAAAGACGCTTGATTCACAAGGATTGCAACCTGAGGGTCCTGCAACACCTGCAGCTTTCAGTCTATTCTTAAGCGCAGAGCTCGCAAAATATCAGCGTTTGGTGAAAAGCTTAAACATCAAAGCGGAATAATATTGCCAAAAGCTTAGCTAGAGACCGTGTTGGATATGGCGCAGGTGACATGTGAAGTGAAGGGCATTATTGCCTATATCACTTTTGATCATGTCGCCGCGCGCAATGCCATGACGGTTGGTATGTATCAGAGTCTTCAGAAAGTTTGTGAGGACTTGGCGCAAAATTCGGATGTGCGTGTGGCAATATTGCGGGGGGCAGGTGGCAAGGCGTTTGTCTCGGGAAGTGATATTGCACAGTTTGCTCAATTTCAGGATGGTGAGGATGGTATTGCCTATGAGCAGGGAATTGATGCGTATTTACAGCCATTAGCAATACTTCCCATGCCTACAATTGCTGTGATCGATGGTGTGGCAGCTGGTGGTGGCTTGGCTATTGCCACTTGTTGTGACTTTAGGATCTCCACGCCAGACGCAAAATTTGGTGTGCCTATCGCCAAAACACTTGGCAATTGTTTATCACCAGGAAATATTGCCTGGTTAATAGCCCATTTGGGTGTCAATACAGTCAAACGCATGTTGTTGTTAGCCGAGATGATTCCTGCATCCGTGCTGCTAACACAAGGCTATCTATTGGCTACGCATGAAGCGGAACATCTTGGTAGGGAAGCTGATCAGTTGGCGCATCAGCTGGCAAGTTTGGCACCGATTACTCAAAAAGCGAGCAAATTAGCTTTAGCAAGAATGATTAAAAATCAGTTGCCAGACTGTCAGGATCTCATTCGCGAGACTTATGGCAGCGCAGACTTTAAAAATGGTGTGACATCATTCTTAAAAGGGGAAAAGCCTCGATGGATGGGCGTTTGAATTACCTTTAATACAAAGCATCGTGGTAACTAAGGGCTGCTAAAGGGCTGAAGTTAAAAGCTAACTTAAAAATAATGCCTGAAGATCATTGAGGTAGCGTAGACCAAGTGCTGTGGGTTTGAGGTATTTGGGATTCTCATCTAGTAATCCTTTTTGACATGCTTCATTTAGCGCATTGCTGAGCACGCTTAATGGCAGTCCAGTACGTTCACTAAATGAGGAGGTTTCGACTCCACTAGTTAAGCGCAAGGCATTGAGCATAAATTCAAAAGGGAGGTCCTGGGCATGAACCTCTTTGGACTCAATCAAAGCATGACCTTGATTTTCTATGGCAGACATATACGTTTCTGGGTGACGCTCGCGTACCTGGCGCGTGATTTTATTCGGTAACGAAATCTTGCCATGAGCCCCAGCACCAATGCCAATGTAATCACCAAAGCGCCAATAATTCAGATTGTGTTTGCATTCTTGGTCTTTTTTTGCGTATGCGGATACTTCATAGCGTTGATAACCTGCTTTAGTGAGAAGCGCAAGATTTTGCTCAAACATTAAATCGATTTCATCTTCACTCGGTAGTTTTGGAGGGAAGTTAGCGAAGTAGGTATTGGGCTCTAGGGTTAGGTTGTAGAGCGAGAGATGTGGCGTCTGAAAAGAGAGCGCAGTATCAATATCGTTTTTTGCAGCGGCTAGTGTTTGATTAGGTAATCCATACATGAGATCAAGATTGACTGCAGGAAAGTGTTGCAATGCAATCTCAATGGCACGCTTCGCTTCGGTGCTGGTGTGTATTCTTCCTAAGGCTTTGAGCTGCTCGTCTTGAAAGCTCTGCACCCCAATAGATACACGGTTAATGCCGCATTTGGCATATGCTGCAAATTTCTCTGCCTCAATAGATCCTGGGTTCGCTTCCATGGTGATTTCAGCGGCGGGATCCAAATTGAGCCTAGCGCGAATTGCCGACAGTAGATCATCCATGCCCGCAGGTGAAATTAAGCTCGGTGTGCCGCCACCAATAAAAATGGTGTGCACTTGTCGCCCCCAAATATTGGGTAGTTCAGTTTCTAAGTCTGCTATTAATGCATTGATGTAGCGCTTCTCATCAAAGCCGTTTTTACCAACGCCTTCTCTGATCTGATGTGAATTGAAATCGCAATAAGGGCATTTCTTTTCACACCAGGGAAAGTGAATATATAGCGCCAGAGGAGGGAGCGATGTGAGAGCAACCTGAGAGCTTTTTAAATTAAGCACGACGGTAATTTGCGTTGCGCAATTGAAGTTGCACCAAAAGCTCTTTCAATGCTTGGCCACGATGACTGATGACATTCTTTTTCTCAGGACTTAATTCTGCTGCCGTTAAACCTAGCTCTGGAATGAAAAAATAGGGGTCATAGCCAAAACCGTGCTCACCTTTTGGCGTGTCAACGACAAGGCCATACCAGCGTGCCTGCACGATGATGGGTTCTGGATCATCTGCGCTATTCACAAAAACCAGAGCGCATACATAATGCGCACCACGATCCTGATGGGGTGCTAATGCCTGAATCAGTTTTTGATTATTTGCTGCATCATTAGCTGGTTCGCCAGCATAACGGGCGGAGAGTACCCCTGGTTCCCCGTTTAATGCATGAGCACAAATGCCAGAGTCATCTGCGAGAGCCGCTAAGCCGCTTGCTGCGCTGGCATGACGGGCTTTTGCAAGAGCATTTTCTACAAAAGTGTGGTGTGGCTCCTCAGCAGAATCAATGCCAAGTTCGCCTTGTGGGATAACCTGAAAGTCCAATGGCGCCAAGAGCGCCTGAAATTCGCGAACTTTACCAGCGTTGTTAGAGGCGAGAACGATTTTTTGCAATGAATGAGCTCTCTTATTTGTGATTAGTGATATCGGTAATCAGCCAATTACTGCAGAGCACTCTTTTGTAATTGGGTAAGTTCTTTGATGCCATGTTCTGCTAAATCCAAGAGAGCAGTTAATTCCTCTCGTGAGAAAGCAGCACCTTCTGCGGTGCCTTGCACTTCAATCATGCCGCCTTTGCCTGTCATCACGACATTCATATCCGTGTCACAAGCAGAATCCTCTGGGTAGTCCAAATCGAGCACAGGCACGCCCTGATAGATTCCTACAGAGATCGCTGCTACGCTATCAATAATAGGATCTTGTGTCAGCGCCCCCGACTTTAATAAATGGTTCACTGCATCACGAGCAGCAACATAGGCGCCAGTAATAGACGCGGTGCGTGTGCCACCGTCAGCTTGCAAAACATCGCAATCCAAATGAATCGTGCGCTCACCGAGAATTTCTAGATTAAAGATGCTGCGCATGGCGCGTCCAATGAGTCGCTGGATTTCTTGAGTGCGACCCGATTGTTTGCCACGGGCAGCCTCACGATCGCTGCGAGTGTGAGTTGAGCGGGGAAGCATGCCATATTCAGCGGTAACCCAACCTTCGCCAGAGCCTCTTTTATGTGGCGGCACCTTATCCAAAATGCTGGCAGTACAGAGTACCTTTGTGTCTCCGAAAGCAATTAACACTGACCCTTCTGCATGCTTAGTGAAGCTGCGAGAAATCGTGACGGGACGCAATTCTTTTGGCTGACGACCGCTAGGGCGAGTGGTGGTGGCTGAATTTGGGCTACTCATAGAGGGATCCTCAGGTTGTGCTGCACATGTTGAATAATTCGGATTCAGTATCAATAAAGAATCTACAATGTCCATATGATATCGAGCATGACTGGTTATGGCAGCGCTTCTCGCCAAGTTTCCCTCGGGGGTGGCGTAGTAGCTGATCTGCAGGTGGAATGTCGGGCGGTCAATAGCCGCTTTTTAGACTTGGGCTTTCGTTTGCCGGAAGAGTGTCGTGGGGCAGAGCCCGCCTTGCGAGAAATGGCTACCCAGAACCTCTCCCGGGGCAAAGTAGAGTTCAGGGCCGCATGGCGGGTGAATAGTGCTGCGGCAGACCAAGCAAAAACCAATGCGCATGCACTCGGTGCTATTAACAAAGAGCGTTTAGATGCTCTATATACCCTGCAAGAAAAAGCGCAAGTGACTTTTCCGAAGGCTTCCGAATTGAGCATCGCTGAAATTTTGCGTTGGCCTGGTGTCGTTTCTGAACCTAGGGGTGAAGAAGATAGTTGGGTAGCGGCTACTGTTGAAGCAGGGCGTGCTGCATTGGAATCACTCATGGCAAGCCGTCGTGCCGAGGGTAAAGCCTTGGTCCAAGTATTACTCAATATCACTGCGAAGATGCGTGACATAGTAAGGGTCATTGAACCAAAAGTTCCTGCGTATGTTCAGCAATATCAAGATAAATTGACGGAGCGACTGGCTGAGGCATTGGCTGCTCAAGAGCAAGCGAAGTCAGGAGCTGAACTCATGGAGCGGATTCGTCAAGAGGTAGTGCTTTACGCTGTCCGCATCGATGTGGCTGAAGAGTTTGCGCGATTAAAGACCCATTTACAAGCAGTCGATGTCGCGCTATCCGGCAAAGGCCCAGTGGGTAAGCGCCTTGACTTTTTGATGCAAGAGCTCAATCGCGAAGCAAATACTTTAAGCTCAAAGTCGGTTTCTGAGGAATGCACGCAGGCAGCTCTGGAGTTGAAGTTATTGATCGAGCAAATGCGCGAGCAAGTGCAAAATCTAGAATAACTCTATCGGTATTCGTACAATTGATCCATGACTAGCCCAAAACCATCTTCGTCCTATCAAGGCAGCATGCTGATGATCGTCGCACCCTCAGGTGCAGGCAAATCTTCATTGGTTAATGCATTACTCAAAGAGGATACGGGACTGAAATTATCTTTATCCACTACGACACGTGCACCTAGGCCTGGTGAAGTGGATGGTAAAGATTACCGTTTTGTATCTGCAGAAGAATTTATTTCAGAAAGGGATCAAGGTCACTTTTTAGAGTGGGCACAAGTACATGGCCATTTCTACGGCACATCAAAACCGTGGATTGAATCGCAGATGCAAGCGGGTAATGATGTCGTTCTCGAAATTGATTGGCAGGGCGCCCAACAAATTCGCAAATTGATTCCATCTGTGCAATGGATCTTTATTTTTCCACCCTCAATTGAGGCGCTCGAGGAGCGCTTACGCAAGCGGGGTCAAGATGATGAAGAAACGATTCAAAGGCGCTTAGCCGCTGCCCACGTGGAATTGCTCCATGCCCATGAGGCAGATTACATTGTGGTCAATGATGCATTTGATCAGGCCCTGGCGGATTTAAAGCATATTCTGGCCTCCAGCCGCCTGCGTTCAGGACCGAGCATGGCCCGAAATCCAGCCCTTTTACGGCGTCTTGGGGTCTAATCAGTTATCCTATAGGTATTGAAGCTAAATTAAGTGAGTTCAGCATGGCCCGTATTACTGTAGAAGATTGCCTTAAAACTATCCCTAATCGTTTTGAACTGGTGTTGGCCGCCACTTATCGTGCCCGCCAATTGGTTCAAGGTCACTCCCCACGTGTTGAGTCAAGAGATAAAGCCACTGTTGTTGCTTTGCGTGAAGTAGCAGCAGGTGTGACTGACCGTGACATGCTGACCAAAGTACCTTTGTAATTTAGGAGTTCCGGTGTGGAGCTCCCCCTAGGACCCTTGGGATCAACCAAGACATCGGAATCAAATGGAGGGGTCTCGCCTCATGCGCGCCCCTCAAACATAGCGCAATCAGATCTCCAACCTGATCTATTGAGTATCCCGGCGGATACTTCAAATTCACAACATTCAAAGAAATCCGTCATTGCGACCTTGTTGGCGCAATCGAGTCGACATCTATTCGGTCCTACATCTGCTCCGACTCAACCACTTAAACATCAAGTGGTTTCGATTGAGGGCCTCATCTCTAAGCTGGGTTACCTCAAGCCGGAAGAGGTTGCGCAAATCAAGAAAGCATTTCAGTTTGCTGATGCGGCTCACTTAGGGCAGTACCGCCATAGTGGTGAGCCTTACATTACGCACCCAGTAGCAGTTGCAGAGTTATGCGCTACTTGGCGTTTAGATGCCCCATCCATCATGGCTGCTTTATTGCATGATGTGATTGAGGATACCGGCTGTTCAAAGGCCGATTTAGTAGAAAAGTTTGGCGCCAAAGTAGCAGAGCTAGTTGAGGGTTTAACCAAGCTCGATAAATTAGAGTTTCAAAGTCATGCGGAAGCGCAAGCAGAAAGTTTTCGCAAGATGTTTATGGCAATGGCTCGTGATGTGCGAGTGATTCTGGTCAAGCTAGCTGATCGTACGCACAATATGCGGACCCTTGATGCAGTGCCTATGGAAAAACGCCGCAGGGTAGCAGCGGAAACCATTGAAATTTATGCCCCAATTGCACATCGTCTTGGATTAAATGTCATCTATCGTGATTTACAGGATCTAAGCTTCCGTTACTCCATGCCAATGCGCTTTCGGGTGATTGAGGGTGCCGTCAAACGGGCGCGTGGTAATCGCAAGGAGATGGTGGAAAAGATTTTGCAGGCTTCACGTTTGGCTTTTGCAAAAGCAAACTTAGACGTGGATCTGCGCGGAAGAGAAAAAACCCTTTACAGCATCTATAACAAAATGCGCACTAAGCATGTGAGTTTTTCACAAGTATTAGATGTGTACGCGTTTCGTGTCACTGTTCGTAGTATTGATGATTGTTACCGTGCTTTAGGAATCTTGCACTCTCTGTATAAGCCAATGCCTGGGAAGTTCAAGGATTACATAGCAATCCCTAAGTTAAACGGTTATCAATCACTGCATACCACTTTGCTCGGTCCATCAGGAGTTCCAGTGGAGTTTCAAATCAGAACAACGGACATGCATGCAGTGGCTGAGGCAGGTGTGGCGGCACACTGGGCCTATAAGGAAGGCTCGCCTGATATGAGCGAGGTACAAAACCGCGCACATCAATGGTTGCAGTCCTTAATCGATATTCAAGATAGTAGTGGCGACTCCCAGGAGTTCTTAGAGCATGTCAAGATTGATCTGTTTCCAGATGCGGTCTATGTCTTTACGCCCAAAGGTCAGATTCGTGCCTTACCTCGGGGCGCTACCGCCCTAGATTTTGCCTACTCTATTCATAGTGATATTGGTAATACTTGCGTTGCAGTCAAGATCAATGGTTTGCAACTCCCATTGCGCAGTGAGCTTAAAAACGGTGACATTATTGAAGTCATCACTTCAGCGAACTCCCAGCCTAATCCAGGTTGGTTGGCGTTTGTGAGAACAGGTAAAGCGCGCGCGGCGATTCGTCATGCTCTCAAGACCAAGCACTACGCCGAATCATTGCAGTTGGGCGAGCGTTTATTAGCTAATAGTTTGCGTCATCAAGGCGTGGATGCGGCATTACTAACCCCAGAGATTTGGGAAAAGCTCATGCATTGGACGGGGGATAAAAACCGTGAAGAGGCCTGCGTTAACGTTGCTTTAGGAAGACGCTCTCCACAAGAATTGGCAATACGTCTCAAAATACTCATTGATGACGAAGGTGGTGGCGAGCAGATGCGTCTTGGCGCAGCCGATTGGGTGACACCCCATCAAGAAACTACCCATGCGCATCAGCGTCAGGCAATATTGGTTGATGGGCGCGAAGGAAACTCCATTAGCTTTCAGTCCTGTTGCCATCCGATTCCTGGAGATAACATCATTGGTTACCTTGGTAAGGGTGAAGGTCTTCAAGTACATACCAATGACTGCCCAGTCGCATTGCGAATGTTGTCTAAAGACAGTGATAAATGGGTAGAGGTGGAGTGGGGCAAAGAACTAAATCGCGAATTTGAGGTTGACCTCGCTATCGATACCCGTCAGGGCAAAGGAGTCTTAGCAAGAGTAGCGAGCAGTGTCACCGCAGCTGACTCCAACATCATGAACGTTTCCATGGAGGATCGTTTTAAAGAGGACTCCGTCACAATTCGATTTACGATACAAGTCTACGATCGCTTGCACCTTTCCAAAGTCATGCGTAGCCTACGCACAAATCCTGATGTCATGCGTGTAACTCGTACTCGTGCTGTTTAAGCATTAAAGATACTGCACATCGAGTATCTCAATTTCAGTAGATCCTGTCGGAGTTTGTATAGTGACGCAATCACCCAAGCGTGCCTTGATTAATGCTTTGGCAATGGGCGATACCCAGCTCACATGATTTTTCTCTAAATCTACTTCATCAACGCCCACAATGGTGATGGTGGTCTCATTGCCTGCATCTTTGCCCTCTAATGGGCTATAGGTGACCGTAGCCCCAAAGAAGATTTGCTCGGCATCCGCGGCGCCCGTTTTTCGGGCAGAATTGTCCACTACAACCGCAAATTCAAGTCGTTTATTGAGAAAACGAATCCGTCGGTCAAGCTCTCGAGGCCGCTTTTTTCCGTATATATAGTCGCCATTTTCAGAGCGGTCGCCATTGCTAGCGGCCCAGTGCACCACCTTGACAACCTCCGGTCTATCAAGGTTTAGGAGCTGTAGGAGTTCGGCTTTAATCCGCTCGTGACCAGCAGGGGTGATGTAGTTCTTCTCTTCCATGGCATAATTATGGCTGTTGCGGCTGTAGCTCAGCTGGATAGAGTACTTGGCTACGAACCAAGGGGTCGTGGGTTCAATTCCTGCCAGC
>NZ_JAHBAK020000030.1 GCF_018500155.2 Polynucleobacter sp. | reverse complement strand
GGTATTGCAATTGGGGGGATCAGAGCCTGCCGATCTAGCAAAGTCTGCAGAATTGGCGCAGCAGTGGGCTTACGATGAAATTGACCTTAACTGTGGCTGTCCTTCTGAGCGCGTTCAGCGCGGTGCATTTGGCGCTTGCCTCATGGCTGAACCGGATTTGGTGGCGCAGTGTGTAAAAGCGATGAAGAACGCAGTCGATATTCCTATTACTGTGAAGCATCGTCTAGGCTTGGATGCGATGGATGCATCAAGCTCTGCGCAAGATTATCAATTTGCCTTGAATTTTATGTTGGCAGTAGCGGATGCTGGCGCCAGTCAAGTCACCATTCATGCGCGTAATGCGGTTTTAAAAGGACTCTCTCCAAAAGAGAATCGGAGTAAGCCGCCTTTGCACTATGACGTTGCAAAGCAATTGCGACGAGATGCGCAAAAACAATATCCCCACTTGAAGGTATTACTCAATGGGGGTCTTGAGACCAATGAACATATTGCAGCCCATTGGGAAGATTTTGATGGCTTTATGGTTGGTAGGGCGGCATATCATTTTCCTGCAATGCTTTTGGGATGGGATGATTTCATTCATAGTGATGGTGATGCGGCTGGTTATCTTTTTAGTGAAACAGAATGGCATCGCATTCAAATTGCCCTAGTAAGGCAAGTACAAGCTTGGTTTGAAGAATGCCAGGCAAAGCAAAAACCTTTTTATATTGGCGCATTCACAAGGCATATCTTGGGATTGGCGCATGGCAGGGCGGGCTCCCGCTATTGGCGTCAAAAACTTTCTGACCATCATGCGTTAGCAAAAGTGCAAAGTAAACAAGCCATTGCAGACTTCTTCCTCGAGGCTAGTCTTTGTCTTGGTGATTGGGCGGCATTTGAGCTGGAAACCGCAGAATAAGGCCTTTTTGGCGGCTTTTTGCTCAAAAAGGCTATAATTTCACTTCTTCTGCGGCGGACGTAGCTCAGTTGGTAGAGTCCCAGATTGTGATTCTGGTTGTCGCGGGTTCGAGTCCCGTCGTTCGCCCCAAAATACCCCTAAAGCTCCCTTGAGGAGCTTTTTCTATTACAGTCATCATCATGAAAAGATTTGATATTTACCAAGTGTTATTTGGCATCTTGTTGACCGTTATCGCGGCTTATTTCATGCTGCGCCCAAGCGCTGGTCAAAGTGCGCCAGTATCTTCTATTGCGACTACGCAAATTGGCAATCTGATATGGGATCAAACTGAAATGAATATTGCTGATGTGAAATCGTTTGCATCTGCTACCGGATTTATCAGCGCCGCCGAGAAAAAAGGAGGCGGTCTCTCCTATGAGGCGGGATTTGTGCAAAAGCCAGGATGGAATTGGAAAACGCCTTATGGAGTTCCTGCCAGCGATTTAGAGCCCGCAGTGCATCTTCATCAGAAAGAAGCAGAAACGATTTGCCGTTATTACGGCAAGCGCTTGCCGAGCGATGCCGAATGGACTTCTGCAGCATTTCTTGAGCAAAGAGCAAATCCCCCCTCTGGGTTTGTGAAGGGTCAGCGCTATCCATTTCCTGGTGGCAGCACTCCTACTGTTTCACATTGCTTGAATGGTTGTGGTGACTACAAGGGCTTGGCTCCTGCTGGGGCGCTGAATCGTGGCACTGGCCATGTCAGCACCAAAACAACCAAGTCTGGTGTCAATGGTCTTTATGACATGGGTGGCAACGTTTGGGAGTGGACCTCTACAGAACGTCATGGTGGCTACATTACGCGTGGTGCTTCATGGTGGTATGGTCCCGAACGTCAACAAGAGTCTGATATTGAGTTGAAGCCAGGCGATATTAGCGTGGTCTATATTGGATTTCGTTGTGTTGCGGATGCCGTGAAACAATAGGGGATGTCAGCACCTATTCCTCAAGCCTCAGAAATTGAAATTACCCCCGACTATGAGGCGGTGATTGAGGCTATTGAGCGACATGACCCTTACATTTTTGTCAGTGGTAAAGCGGGAACTGGCAAAACCACCTTAATTGGTTACTTACGTGAGGCAATTCCTGGCAATGTAGTGGTTGTGGCGCCGACAGGAGTTGCTGCCTTGCAGGTGAAGGGTGTCACGATCCATTCTTTTTTTCGCTTGCCACCGCGCCTGATATTTCCTGAAGAAGATATTAAGCCGCTGCGTGATAAGCGCTTATATAAAGATATTCGTCTTCTCATCATTGATGAGATTTCGATGGTGCGGGCCGATGTGGTGGACGCAATGGATTTGTTTCTGCGAGAGAATGGACCACAAAAAGGCAAGCCGTTTGGCGGCATACAGGTGATGTTTGTTGGCGATCTATTTCAATTGCCTCCCGTTGTCTCTAGTAGTGATATGCAAGTGCTTGCAGACCGAGGATATGAGGGCCCTTATTTCTTTTGCGCGATGGCCCTACATCGTAAAGACGTCACGATGGTGGAGCTTACTAAGATATTTCGTCAAAAAGACGCGCATTTTGCTAACTTATTGAATCGTATTCGCATTAACGAGGATGTCGATGAGGCAATCGATATGCTCAATGCTCAATGTTTTCAAAATGATCGGGTGCTTGATGAGCAAACCATCACCTTGACTACTACCAATGCCAGAGCAGATCAGATTAATGGAGCAGGGCTGCGTGCACTCGAGTCTGAAAGTAAGACCTATATTGGAAAATCAACGGGAAAATTTAATGTAGACGAGCGCAATTTACCATCACCCAACCATTTGGTACTCAAGGTGGGTGCTAGGGTGATGTTTACCGCAACGGATCCTGGTTTTCCTAAACGCTGGGTCAATGGCACCATCGGCGTAGTGCGTGAATTATTGGCGGATAAGGTAAAGGTAGTGGTTCAAAACGGCCCTTACTCCAACACTGTTGAGGTGACTGGTCATCAGTGGGAATCCTATCGATATGACCATGACATGATGTCAGGAAAAATCTCTCCGAGCATCATTGGTACGTATGTGCAGATTCCGTTGATGTTGGCATGGGCTGTGACCATTCATAAAAGTCAGGGAAAAACGCTCGACAAAGTCAAAGTGGATTTGTCATCAGGTGCATTTGCATCGGGGCAGGTGTATGTGGCACTCAGTCGTTGCAAAACCATTGAAGGGATTTCATTGCAAAGACCGATTGAACCTAAAGATGTCAGCTGTGATCAAGAGATCAAACGTTTTTATATGAATTGCTTGCCTAGCTCGAAATAAAGAACGCTTACTTACTAGAACCCTGCTGCACACCCATCGCGACGATGGTCGCTCCCAGCAATGTATGCGGAGTTCTCATTCTCCGTTAATCTGGCGATAGCTTGCGCACTGCCAAAATCTAAACTGTTTGCTGGTTGTACTGCCACTTCATGTCCCATGGCTCGAAGTCCTTCGACTACGCTCAGGGGCATTGCTGCTTCAACAGTTAATTTACCTACATCATCTATGCGCCAGCGGGGTGCATCCGAGCATGCTTGTGGATTAAGGTATTCATCGACAAAGCGCATCACAAATTGAATGTGGCCTTGAGGTTGCATATTGCCTCCCATCACTCCAAAAGCCATTGCAGGTTTGCCATCTTTTGTCAGGAAAGCTGGCAAGATGGTATGAAAAGGGCGTTTTCCCGGAGCAACTTGATTAGGGTGACCTTCAGTTAATCTAAAGCTCATGCCACGATTGTGAAATGCAATGCCGCCAGGTGCTACTACACCAGAACCAAATCCTTTGAAATTGGATTGGATATATGAAACCATCATGCCTGACTCATCGGCTGCACATAGATACACAGTGCCACCAGAATGAGGGTCGCCCGCGCCATAGCTGCCCGCTTGTTGGTGATCAATGAGAGCGGCGCGACTAGCTAAGTATTCACGATCAAGTAATTTTGTTGTTGACACTGGTAAGGAGCTGGAATCGGATATGTATGTGTACGCATCTGCAAATGCTAGGCGCATGGCCTCTACTTGCAGATGGATACGTTGCGCTGAGTTAGCAGGATATTGTTTAACATTGGCTGCTTGCAAAATGCCCAAAGCCATTTGTGCCGCAATGCCTGAACCGTTTGGTGGGATCTCATGTAGGGTGTATTGGCCATAATCAAATGCCAATGGCTCAACCCATTCTGGATGATAGCTAGCAAAGTCCTCCAGCGTGAAGCATCCGCCAGTGGATTTGGAAAAATTCACCATGTTTTGAGCAAGAGCGCCTCTGTAAAAAGACTCACCTGCAGTTTGTGCAATCTCTTGTAAAGTCTTTGCTTGTGCTGGGTATCTCCAGATGTGACCTGCTTGCGGCGCTTTGCCTTCAATCAAGAAGGATTCGCTAAAACCGGGTTGATTTTTTAGAATAGGTATAGCTTCTCGCCATTGACGTGCAATCACTGGCGATACTGGAAATCCATTTTCGGCATAGTCAATTGCCCGCTGAAAAAGGGTTGCAAAGGGCAGTTTGCCAAATTTCTTTGAGAGTGCAACCCAACCAGATATCACGCCTGGTACTGTTACGGTATTCCAACCGATTAAATCCATTTCTGTCTTGCCTGAAAAAAATTCTGGCGTCCAAGCAGCTGGGGCGCATCCGGATGCATTAAGGCCATGCAGTTTTTTCCCGTCCCACACAATAGCGAATCCATCACCACCAAGACCATTCATCGTGGGCTCAACGACGGTGAGCGTAATGGCTGTTGCTAATGCGGCATCTACGGCATTGCCACCTTTTTGAAGAGCCTCAATACCCGCTTGGGTTGCAAGGGGCTGAGAGCTGGCAACTGCATTTCTAGCAAGAACAGGAGCGCGACCGCCGCCAAATGGGGGAGAGATAAGCATGATTGATCAGTACCGATGAAGTGATAAGTCCATTCTAGCGCAGGACTTTTCTATATTTCTCTAATAAAGCAGTGGAAGTACATTGGCGCACTAGTGGTGAAATAGGTGATAAATCATTGGGATGGCAACAGCGCTAATGACACCATTCATTCCCATGGCCAAGCTGGCATAAGTTCCTGCCTCCGGATGAATGCTAAAAGCCCGGGATGTACCAATCCCGTGTGCACCGATACCAATAGCAAAACCTCTTTGCCACCAAGCTTTAACACCCAATGCATTGAGCACAAAGGGTGCCAAAATCGCACCCAGAATTCCGGTGCTGACAGCAAAAATGGCTGTCAATGTAGGCGACACGCCGATACGTTCTGCAATGCCCATCGCTATCGGGGCGGTGACCGATTTTGGGTACATAGCTCCCGTGATGCTTATATCTGCTCCCAAGAATTGAGCGATCTCCACAGCGCTGACGATCGAAACGATGCCACCGGTGCAAAGTGATGCAATGATGGGTAGAGATCTGCCTTTGAGGCTGCTTAAACCCCGGTAAATCGGGATCGCCAATGAAACAGTCGCAGAGCCTAATAGAAAGTGAATAAATTGGGCGCCTTCAAAATAGGTAGAGTAAGGCATGCCAATGAGTTG
>NZ_JAHBAK020000061.1 GCF_018500155.2 Polynucleobacter sp. | reverse complement strand
GGAGATGTGTATAAGAGACAGGCGATACTCTAGGTCGTTTGGTTTTTGAGGATGCGCAAGGCAATATTCATGTCGGCGTTCATCCGGTAAGAGCGTTTCCAATCACCGCTCTAAATGATGGCATTGGCATCATGAATCAATCTGGTAAAGAGGTATTTTGGTACCCCGACGCTAGCAATATTCCCGCTGCAGAAATGAAACTCATTCAAGAGGAGCTAGAGGCGCGTGAGTTCATGCCAGTGATAGAAAAAATTACTAAAGTCTCCACTTTTGCTACGCCTAGTATTTGGGATATTGAAACTGATCGCGGCCCAACTCGTATTCGTCTCAAGGGTGAAGAGGATATCCGTCGAATCGCTGGCAACACATTATTGATTGCCGACTCGAATGGTCTTCAGTTTTTGATCAAAGACGCTACGCAGTTAGATAAAGTCAGTAAAAAACTTTTAGATCGTTTCCGCTAGAATGTACTGACCTGCCGCTTTAGCTCAGTCGGTAGAGCAGTTCATTCGTAATGAAAAGGTCGCCAGTTCGATTCCGGCAAGCGGCACCAGCGTCCCCACAGACTTCTCTTAATTTAGGGTTAACCCTTAAAAAATCTTGCGAAGAAATTATCGAAACCTTTTTATCCTCATTGTGCGTTTTTTGTGCATTGGATGCAGCATAGAACACAATAAGTCAGTACACTAAGCTTAGGTTTTGGCTTGATTTATCAGGGTTTTTACTAAATTGTAGAAACTAACGTGTAACGTTTTTGAAATTATTGATTGCAGTCAAGTTTTCGCAATTGAACTTGTTTAAAAATCGATCACGTATTAAATAAGCCAATTTAAATTGGTAACTTTTTTTGGAGACATACTTTATGAAGATGAAGTTCAAAGGTGCATTGATTTCTGCTGCTTTAGCTCTTGGTGTAACTGGTGCGTCAACTGCATTTGCTGCATGGGAACCAACTAAACCAGTTGAGTTCATCATTCCAGCGGGTCCTGGCGGTGGTGCAGACCAGATGGCTCGTATGATTCAAGGAATCATTACCAAAAATAATTTGATGAAGCAGGCCGTGATTCCTGTCAATAAGGGCGCAGGTGCTGGTGCTGAAGGTTTCTTGGCAATGAAGGAAGCCAAAGGCGACCCAAATAAAATTGTGATCACACTCTCAAACCTGTTTACAACTCCACTGGCTACAGGCGTGCCATTTAATTGGCAAGACATTACTCCTGTAGCAATGTTAGCGCTGGACCAATTCGTATTGTGGGATAACGCAGAAAAGCCTTATAAGACAGCTAAGGAATATATTGATGCTGCTAAGGCTGCTGGCCCAGGTAAGTTCAAAATGGGCGGCACTGGCTCTAAATCAGAAGACCAAATTATTACCGTTGCTATCGAGAAAGCCACTGGCGCGAAGTTCACTTACATCCCATTCAAAGGGGGTGGCGACGTTGCGGTTCAGTTGGTTGGCAATCACATCGACTCTTCTGTGAACAATCCGATCGAAGCTGTTGCTCAATGGCGTGCCGGTAAATTGCGTGCACTCTGCGTATTTGATGACACACGTATGCCATACAAAGAGAAGGTGACTGATACGCAATCTTGGTACGACGTACCAACCTGCAAGGAAGCGGGCGTTCCTACTGACTACGTTATGTTGCGTGGGATCTTTATGGCGCCAGGCGTAACTCAAGAGCAGGTCGATTTCTATATCGACTTGTTCAAGAAGGTTCGTGCTACTCCTGAGTGGAAAAAGTTCATGGCTGACGGTGCATTCAATCAAACATTCATGACTGGTAAAGAGTTCCGTAACTGGCTCACACTCAACGAAGCTTTGCACAAGCAGTTAATGGGTGAAGCAGGTTTCCTGGCTAAGTAATTAATAGCGATCGGAATGGGGCCTCCAGTAGGGGGTCCCATTTTTTAAGTAAGTGCGTAAATCAACTTTATTAAAAATATAAAAATGTCTGAACATACAAACAATTCAAATCAAGAGTCAGCGATCAGCGTTAGAGCAATGGACATCATTACTTCGATCGCGTTTCTTGCGATTGGTTTTACTGTAATGATTGGCAGCCTTAAGCTGGGTGCGGGTTGGGGTAGCGATGGCCCCGAGGCGGGATATTTCCCGTTCTACATTAGTTTGATTATTTTGCTATCTAGTACTGTCACTCTGTATCAAGCCGCTATTGTTAATAAGAAAAAGAAAACAGAATCATTTGTTGATCGTGAGCCTTTGAAGCAAGTGATGGCTGTGCTCTTGCCAGCGATAGTGTTTGTGTTGGGTGTGCAATTGATTGGCATTTATGTATCTTCAGCACTCTACATCGCAATTTTCATGGTGTGGTTAGGTAAGTATCCAATCTGGAAGGCAGTCGCCGTGTCCTTAGGTGTAAGCGTTGCCCTATACCTGATGTTCGAGTACTGGTTCCAAGTTCCATTGCCACATGGCTCATGGATCAACCCTCTCGAGTTTTTGGGCGTACGTTAATAAATAATAACTACAAAAAAGATTAAAAAAGGAGTTCAAGTTGGAAGAAATTAGCGCTCTATTCAACGGCTTTGCCGTTGCAATGACACCCTTTAACTTGCTGTTAATGCTGGTTGGTGTAACGCTTGGTGTGATTATCGGCGTGTTACCTGGATTAGGCGGTGCAAATGGTATTGCGATTTTGTTACCGTTGACATTCACAATGCCTCCTACCTCCGCAATTATCATGCTCTCCTGTATTTATTGGGGTGCATTATTCGGTGGAGCGATTACCTCGGTGCTCTTTAATATTCCGGGTGAGCCATGGTCTGTTGCAACTACTTTTGATGGCTACCCAATGGCCCGCAACGGTAAAGCTGGTGAGGCGTTAACTACCGCCTTTACTTCTTCATTCGTTGGTGCGTTCTTTGCGATTGTGATGATCACTTTCCTGGCGCCATTGGTTGCGAAGTTTGCTCTGCAGTTCGGTCCACCAGAATTCTTCTCGGTTTACCTGCTGACTTTCTGCAGTTTCGTTGGCATGAATAAGGGATCGCCATTTAAGACTATTTCAGCAATGATGCTGGGCTTTGCTTTGGCAACCGTTGGTATGGACACCGTGACAGGCCAGTTGCGCTTGACATTTGGTAACCCAGAATTAATGCGTGGCTTTGATTTCTTGATTGCAGTGATCGGTTTGTTTGGAATCGGTGAAATTCTTCAATCAATGGAAGAAGGTTTGGCATTCAAGGGTGCTGCAGCAAAAATTCGCGGGAAGGTTGTGTTGGAAACATGGAAGCAACTTCCAAAATACTGGGCAACTTCATTGCGTAGCTGTTTAATTGGCTGCTGGATGGGTATTACTCCAGGCGGTGCAACGCCAGCATCTTTTATGGCCTACGGCGTTGCAAAGCGTGTTTCCAAAGACGGCGACAAATTCGGCTCTGGTCAAGTGGAAGGCATTGTTGCTCCAGAAACAGCGGCTCACGCTGCTGGTACTGCTGCCTTGCTACCAATGTTGTCTTTAGGCATTCCTGGTTCACCTACTGCTGCTGTGTTGTTAGGTGGCTTGTTGATCTGGGGTCTGCAACCTGGCCCATTGTTGTTCGTAGAGAAACCAGACTTTGTTTGGGGTTTGATTGCAAGTATGTACTTAGGTAACTTGGCTGGCTTGTTCGTAGTGTTAACCTGCGTGCCACTATTTGCCTCTATTTTGAGAATTCCATTCTCTATCATTGCGCCGGTCATTATTGTGATTTGTGCTGTGGGTGCATACACCGTTCATAACGCTATGTTTGACGTATGGTTGATGTTGGGCTTCGGTATTTTGGGTTATGTCTTTAAGAAGCTGAACTATCCAATGGCACCTATGGTTCTGGCATTGGTGTTGGGTGACCGTGCAGAAGATTCCTTCCGTCAATCCATGCTGCTATCACAAGGCAGTTTAGATATCTTCTTCTCTAATGTATTGGTTGGTGGTATTACTTCTCTTGCATTAGTCCTGCTCTTCTGGCCATTGATTGGCAAGTTTGTAGGCAAGAAAAAGGCTGCGGCTTAAGGTTGCAAGATAGGTAAATAGGCAAAAATTAGCCTATGAAGGAAGAAAAAGGGGCGTAAGCCCCTTTTTTTCATAAGCACCCAGAAAATTCCGCTAGAATCTACACCATTATGAAATTGCGCAAGAACCACTTCATTCATTGGCTAGCGTCTTTAGCCATTGCTATGAGTGCACTTGCTCCAGCAGTTTCACAAGCGGTATCACTAGCAAAGCATGGTCAAGGCTTTGCGATGGAGCTTTGCTCTACTGATGGCACTAAATTAACGATCGATGTGCAAACGGATGATCAAGAAGTTGCTGACCAAATGCAGCCATGTCCTTATTGTGTCGCTCAAAGCAGTATTACACCAGCTTTCAATACCAATCTTTCATTTGAAGCACCAAATTCCTTTGCGTTGCTTCCCAAGCTTTTCTATCAATCACCTAAGCCTCTTGCGGTTTGGGTAACACCTCCCTCAGCAGCTCCTCCAGCACAAGCCTAAATCTTTTTAGGGCATAGCCTAGCTATGTAGTTAGCAACCATTGGTTGCTGTCATGTTGTGTGGAGAAGTAAATGAAATTAAGTGAAAAAGTTGCTTATCGCCTAAAGCGTGTCTATATCGGCATGGCGCTAGGTTTCGCCTTATGGCTGCTATTGATCAGTTTCTTGGTTCTTTTCAACGCAATCAAGACGCATACCCCCATTGCAAGCATAGAGCTGACACTCTCCCCGATGGAGACATCTATGGCCAAGCAAAAGTAAATCTGACCGACACAAATTATTCATCATGAAAACAGTAAAAATTACGCCGATAGTATTTGTAGCCTCAATGATGCTAACAAGTGCTTATGCACAAAATTCTTCTAGTCTGGATACCTTGGTTGTAACGGGTGTTCAAGATGTACCAGCAACTCAAACTACGCTATCTGGATTTCAGTTAAATCAGTCTCGCGTAAACACAAACAATACTGCCGCAATGCTTTTAAATATTCCCGGGGTAAATATGTACACCGGAGGTGGTGTATCTGGTTTACCTGCAATTCATGGATTGGCTGATGATCGAGTGAAAACAAAGGTAGACGGCATGGATCTACTTGCATCATGCCCTAATCATATGAATGCTCCTTTGTCCTATATAAGCCCATCAAATGTTGGAAGTATTAAGGTCATTACAGGACTCTCACCAGTAAGTGCGGGCGGAGATAGTTTAGGTGGAATAGTTTCCGTGCAATCTTTGCCTCCTGTATTTGCCAATAAGGGTGAAACATTGCAGCAGGGCGAAGTGGGCGCAGCCTATAGTAGCAATGGAAATGCTATCGCAGGAAATTTGAATTTGACTGCAGCTGGCGATGAATTTAGTGCTAACTACACCGTTGATTCTGCTAAGGCCAATAATTACACAGCGGGTGGCAACTTTAAACCAGCAGCAAATGGCCTGTCCGGCAATACCGTAGGCGCCTCAAAATACACTGCGACCAATCAACAGCTTTCTTTGGCCTGGCAAAAAGAAAATCATTTAGTTGAGCTTAAGGCAGGCTACCAATTCATACCGTTTGAAGGTTATGCCAATCAACGGATGGATATGACAAAAAACCAGAGCACTCAATTTAATTTGAAATATACCGGCAAATATGATTGGGGTACTTTAGAGGCGCAAGCCTATAACCAAATGGTGAATCATCAAATGGATGACAACACTGGTGCCAGAACATCGCCTTCTATGCCGATGTTGGCCACGAGCTCTACTAATGGAGCGATGGTAAAAGGGACGTTGCCATTATCTGAAACTCAGTTGGCGCGAATGGGTGCTGAATGGCAGGGTTATTTGTTAAATGATTGGTGGCCTCCTTCATATACCCCATCAAAAATGATGTGGCCTAACACCTTTCAGAATATTACGAATGGCACTCGTGATCGTTTAGGGCTCTTTGGCGAGATTGAGCAGCAATGGACTAAAGAGTGGATGGGGATGGCTGGTGTTCGTGTAGAGCAAGTGGGCGCAAATGCAGGCAATGTACAGGGTTATAACAATATGCCGGCCTATGCCCTGAATGCAAATGCATTTAATGCAAAAACTCATGCCCAAACAGACTACAACTGGGATTTGACCGCTCTTACTCGTTATAAAACTGATTCAACTCAAAATTATGAGGCTGGTTATTCTCGTAAGACAAGGTCACCAAATCTGTATGAGAGATACAGCTGGTCAGCATTTCCAATGGCGGCCGTTATGAATAACTTTGTAGGTGATGGTAACGGATATGTTGGTCAGATTACCTTAGCGCCCGAAGTGGCAAACACTTTTAGCCTTGCCACTGATTGGCATGATGCCAATCAAGAAGCATGGTCATTTAAGACAAATCCTTATTACACCTACGTGAGCAATTACATTGATGCCATATGTGGTCCTGGCGTTCCTTGCAAGGCTAAGCAATTCAATGTATTGCAATATGCAAATCAAAATGCACAGTTGTTCGGAATCGACCTATCTGGCAATGTGGCATTAGGTAAATCACCCCAATTAGGCCGTTTTCAATTAACCGGTTTGGCATCCTATACCCGCGGACAGAACGTCACGGCTGGAACTAATCTGTATAACATCATGCCGCTCAATGGCACGATTGGGTTGGTACAGAATATTGGTGCTAACTGGACAAACACTCTTCAAGGGCAGTTTGTAGCAGCGAAGACCAATGTCAATACAGTTAGAAATGAAATTGCTACCGGCGGGTATTCGCTATACAACCTGCGTTCATCCTACGACGATAAAAAATACCGCGTGAATTTTGGTATAGAAAACTTATTCAATAAGTTATATGCCTTACCGCAAGGTGGAGTCTATTTGGGTCAAGGCAACACGATGTCCATGAATGGTGTTCCTTGGGGCACTGCAGTGGCTGGAATGGGTAGAACCTATTATGTTTCTGCCAGCCTTAAGTTCTAGCATTTATTGGGGGCATAGGGTTAGGATGAGCTATAAAAGTGAATCACTTATATAGCTAGCCAATTTACTGGTAACTATTTAGTTTCCCAATTAATGTCTGTAAAGTAGGGTAATGCGCACTTGGTTAATGAAAAGAAATTGCTCGTTTTCGCCCAAACAGGTGGGGCTTTTTTATCTATCAATCGTCAGTTTTTCGCTGTTGGTAGCAGGGTATTTTTTGTTGATTGGCGTATGGATGATCATCATCTTTACAACTATTGAAATACTGGCATTAACCATTGCTTTATATGTGTATTCGCGTCACGCATTGGATTATGAAAAGATCACTATTGTTGGCAAGCAGCTGTTGGTAGAGCGAAGTTGGGGTGGAAGGGTTGAGGTAAATGAATTTAATACGGTTTGGACCAAACTCATTCATAAGAAAGATGGCGGGCGGGATTTGGTTCTAGTGAGTGCCGCTAAAGAGTTGCCAATTGGGTATTTTGTGCTGGCAAATCAGCAAGAGCAGTTTGAAAAGGACTTAGGAAGTTATCTTGGGCTTTAATACAAAAGGAGTAGTGATGGAATCAAAAGTACTAGTAACCATGTTTGCAGTCATGGGCATTGCCTTTAGTGGTGCTTCATATGCACAAAACGCTTCAGTAGGCGCAATCAAAATTGAAAATGCCTACACCAGAGCTACCGCTCCAGGGCAACAAGTAGCCGGCGGCTTTTTGAAGATTGAAAATAAAGGTGCTGCAGATCAGCTGATCTCTGCAAGCTCGCCTGTAGCGGGTGAAGTGCAATTGCATGAAATGGCGATGGAAGGAAATGTCATGAAAATGCGCCAAGTAAAAGACATTGCGGTACCTGCCAATGGCGCTGTAGAGCTGAAACCAGGCGGCTTGCATATCATGTTTATGAATATTAAGGCTCCATTAGCAGCTGGCGAGACGGTGCCTGTAAAACTCAAGTTTGCTAAAGCAGGTGAGGTTGAGGTGAAGTTTCCTGTAAATACTACAACAATGCCAATGAAACATTAATAGCGTTGAGTATCAATAAAAAGCCCCTAGTTAAAACTAGGGGCTTTTGTTTTGGAACCATCAAGCAAGGGAAATTACAAATCCAAATTCAGATCAGTCACTGCTCCTTTGCTTGCGGTGCTGGCTAACTTGGCATATTTTGCTAACAGTCCGCGGGTATAACGTGGTTTTGGTTGTTTCCAGGCTGCACGACGTTTCGCAATTTCTTCTTCGCCGACATTGAGTTGGATGAGAAGCTTGTGCGCATCAATCGTGACAGAGTCCCCCTCTTCGATGAGGGCAATAGTGCCGCCAACGTAGGCTTCTGGTGCAACGTGACCGACAACCATACCCCATGTTCCGCCAGAGAAGCGACCATCAGTAATCAGGCCAACAGATTCGCCAAGGCCTTGACCGACTAGCGCTGAGGTAGGAGCAAGCATCTCCCGCATGCCTGGGCCGCCTTTAGGACCCTCATAACGAATGACCACAATGTCACCATCTTTAATCTTTTGCGCCATGATGGCAGCCATCGCATCATCTTCTGAATCAAAAACACGTGCTGGGCCCGTGATGGATGGGTTCTTTAATCCAGTAATTTTGGCAACGCAACCTTCAGGAGAGATATTGCCCTTAAGGATCGCCAAGTGACCTTGTTTGTACAGCGGGTTATCTAATGTACGAATGACTTTTTGATCTGCGCGCGGTACTGAGGGCACATCCTTTAATACTTCGGCGATCGTCTTGCCGGTAATTGTCATGCAATCACCATGCAGCAATCCACCATCAAGCAAAATTTTCATGACTTGAGGGATGCCACCTGCTTGATGCAAGTCGGTTGCAAGATAGGTGCCAGAAGGTTTCATATCCACAATCACAGGAACGCGTTTACGAATGCGCTCAAAGTCATCAATGGTCCATTCAATTTCTGCTGCGCTGGTGATGGCCAAGAAATGCAATACCGCATTAGTAGACCCCCCAACCGCCATAATCACACTCACAGCGTTTTCAATCGATTTTTTAGTGATGATGTCGCGTGGACGAAGATTATTCTTAATAGCTTCTACGAGAACGCGAGCAGATTCTGCAGCGCTAGCTACTTTTTCAGCATCTTCATTGGCCATCGTTGAGGAGTAGGGTAGGCTCATACCAAGGGCTTCAAAGGATGAACTCATCGTATTGGCTGTATACATGCCGCCACAGGAGCCGCTACCAGGACAAGCGTGCTGTTCAACGCCTTTGAGGTCTTCTTCACTCATGCGACCAGAGGTGAATTCACCAACAGCTTCAAATGCGGAAACAATATTGAGATCTTTGCCTTTGTAGTGACCTGGTTTAATCGTGCCACCATAAACATAAATTGCAGGTACATTGGTGCGGGCAATCGCCATCATGCCGCCTGGCATATTTTTATCGCAACCACCAATCACAACGACGCCGTCTTGCCACAAGCCATTGACGCAAGTTTCGATACTATCTGCAATAACTTCGCGTGATACGAGTGAATATTTCATACCCTCAGTACCCATGCCGATACCATCAGACACTGTAGGGGTGCCAAACATTTGTGCTTTTGCGCCAGCTTCTTCGAGCGCAGTGACAACGGCATCGCTTAATTTTTGTAAGCCGCTATTGCAGGGAGTAATGGTGGAATGACCATTTGCTACACCCACCATAGGCTTTGAAAAATCCTTTTCTTGGTAGCCCATGGCGTAATACATCGAGCGATTGGGTGCACGGGCAACCCCTTCGGTGACCATACGTGAGCGTTCATTGAGGCGTTTCATGCTAATTACTCCAGAAAAGGTTATTTTTCAAAGGCTCTATTGTGCCGTGAGATGGATTCATGGTTCGCTAATCCTTTTAAACGGCCTATAAGGATTTATTATGTTGCATTGCAATAAAAATGCTCCATCATTTCATAGTGTAGAGCTTTTGTATTAGCTTGATGGCTAATAGCCATCCCTAACTCCCTACAGTACATTTACTCAATCGATACTTTCCCTTTGGATTCAATGACTAAAGAAGGCCATATCTACCTAATTGATGATGATGAATCCATGCGGGTATCGCTCTCGCGGATGTTGCGCGAGGTGGGTTATCTAGTGGAAGACTATGCATCAGCAAGGTCATTCTTAGAAAAATCAATCCCAGTGTCTCCCGCGGTCATTCTGTTGGATATGCAAATGCCCGATATGACGGGCTTGGAGTTACAAGAAACGCTCTTAAAACTGGGGCGTAATACCCCGATTGTGTTTGTAAGCGGGGAAAGTCACCCACATCAAATTGTGCAAAGTCTCAAGAAAGGGGCATTAGATTTCCTTTTTAAGCCCTTTAATCTTGAAGAGTTGCTAAAAGCGGTGGGGGACGCTATTGAATTTGATCGTCGGCAATTCAAGCGGATTTCTTTAGAAGTGCAGACAAAACGGGACTACGAGAGTCTTACTCCAAGAGAGCGTGAGGTGTGCTCATGGCTTGTTAAAGGCCTTTTAAACAAGGATATCGCTCTTAAGCTGGGCACTACTGACGCAACCATTAAAGTGCATAAAGCAAGGGTGATGGAAAAAATGCATGTTGATTCCGTCCAGACCCTCGTTAAAAAGTATTTAGAGTCCAATTTAGAGGATCATCCTTTATCCAAATGAGCGATCGCTAGTATTTGCTATCGAGCTAATTACATATTGGTGAAATTGGGATTAATATCACTCTTGTCAAATATAAATAAGAAGATTGCTGCCTTGTGAATAAGCCAGTGAAATTTCCGGAGATTAAAAAAGAAGCTTTTACTAAGGCAAGAGAAGGTCTTGGTTTAAGCACTCAAGAGTTGTCTGGAATGGCATGTCTATCAGCTCGTCAAATTGAGCAAATTGAAAATGGCGAATCCAGTTCTTTTTATGGACCACAAGTTAAATATACGGCCGCTAAGAAAGTAGCTGCACTTCTCAAGCTCAAAGAAGAAGACGCGTTTGATTTTGGTGGTGATGGTTTACCCCGTCATCAGGATGCTCAAGATTCAACTGAGAATGCAACTACAAAATCGTCAAAAGCTGAAAAAAAGCAAGTATCAGCGCAGCAAGATAAAGTTGAGCAGGGCGTTAAAAAAGTTGCAGTGTCAACCAATGCGCAGATAGACGTTAAAGCAATTTCATCAGAACTCAATACAAAAAATAATACGCATCAAAATAAATCCCAGAAAAAATTATTTATCTTTTTGGGAATTGCAGCAGCCATAGCATTCTCTGTAGTTAATCTGCGCCCCTTATTTTTTCCTGAGCCTGTCAAAGAAGAGATTGTGGTGGTACAAGAGGTTGCTCCGGCAAGTCCTGCCCCTGAGTCCACTCAAGACGCAAAACCCGCTACTGCAGCACCAGAGGCTCCAGCTGCTGCCGCTCCAGTAGTCACAGCAGCACCAGTGATCTCAACCGAATGCCCGCCAGCCGATACAGCAGCGGTAACTTATAAGCCGGATGCGCCAAAGAAAGCAGGAGACATGGTTTACCTGCAATCAAAGAATGCGCAAACCGTTTGCGTGGTCGATGCTACTGGTAAAACCCAAAATAAAACCCTAGAACCAGGGGTGGGGGTTAGTGTTTATGGCAAGCCACCACTAAAGGTGCTTACTTCAGGGCAGTCTTTAGTAGATATGTACTACCAGGGCGCAAAAGTGCGCATATCCAATACTGCAGCCAAGACGATCATTTTGGAGCCGGCCGAAATCATTCAGCCGGCTAATGCAATGGATTCTCAGTTGAGATAAGACGTCATCTTGAGTTTTGCTGTGCTCTGAGGTTAAACCGCTGACTCGTTAGTTTCGCCGGTACGAATGCGAATCACTTGCTCAACAGGAGTGATGAAAATTTTGCCATCACCAATTTTTCCGGTACGTGCCGCTTTAGTAATTGCTTCAATCGCTGCCTCAACACGATCGCCAGGAACTACTGCCTCAACCTTTACCTTTGGTAAAAAGTCGACAACATATTCAGCGCCGCGATAAAGCTCGGTATGCCCCTTTTGGCGGCCAAAACCTTTGACTTCAGTGACGGTCAGACCTGTAACGCCTACTTCAGCCAAGGCTTCACGTACTTCATCGAGTTTGAACGGTTTAATGATTGATGTAATGAGTTTCATGTATTCCCCCTAATGCAGTAATCATACCTAGAACTGCACGGATGTGCCAAATTTGACCCGTTTAGGGGGTCTAAGCTCTAAAGTGCGAGGTGATGGGGTAGCGCCAGTCTCGACCAAAGGCCCTTGTAGTTACGCGCACTCCCGGGGGTGCCTGACGACGTTTGTACTCATTGAGTTTAATCAGGCGAGTCACTTTTTCCACGCTCTGCGGGTCATAACCAGCCGCAATAATGTCGGCAATAGACTGATTTTGTTCCATATAGCGCTCCACAATCCCATCAAGGACCTCATAGGGTGGTAGGCTGTCTTGGTCTTTTTGATCAGGGCGAAGTTCTGCAGAAGGGGCGCGCGTCAGAATTCTTTCGGGGATGACAGGTTCAATGCTGTTGCGATAAGCGCATAGACGGTAAACCAAAGTCTTAGCAATATCTTTAATAACAGCAAAGCCACCTGCCATATCACCATAAAGGGTGCAATAACCGACAGCCATTTCACTTTTGTTGCCCGTCGTCAGAACGAGTCTGCCCGTTTTATTGGAGAGCGCCATCAAGAGCGTGCCACGGACACGAGCTTGAATATTTTCCTCAGTCGCATCTACTTGCATGCCTTCGAACTGCTTCGCTAAGGATTGCTCTAGAGCATCTACAGGACCGCTAATCGGAATTTCATCGTATTGCACCCCAAGGTTATGAGCGAGTTCGCGCGCATCAATCCATGAGATATCTGCTGTATAGCGAGAAGCCATCATGACGGCGCGCACCTTGTCAGCGCCCAATGCATCAACAGCAATCGCCAGTACTAAAGCCGAATCCACCCCGCCAGATAGGCCAATAATGACCCCAGGGAAGCGATTTTTATTGACATAATCTCTTACGCCCAAGACTAGGGCTTCATATGCCTGTGCCTCGACACTAAGGGGTGGGCAAATCGATCCTTTTTCAAGCTCACCAGTAGCATTCACGGTTACAAAACCCAAGTCCGTTTTAAATTGGGGCATCGACATGACCAGTTCGCCACGTTGATTTAATGCAAATGAGCCACCATCAAATACCAACTCATCTTGTCCACCTACCGCATTGACATAAACCAGGGGCATATTGGTTTTTTGAATATGTACTTGTAGCACATCAATGCGCAGCGCCTCTTTTTTGAGGTGATAGGGTGAAGCATTGGCGACCAATAAAATTTGTGCGCCAGCTGCATGTGCCTGCGTTGCTGGACCAGAATGCCAGGCATCTTCGCAGAGAATCAAACCATATTGGAGGCCATCACATGCAAATACGCAAGGTTCATTTCCAGGGACAAAGTAACGCACTTCATCAAATACTTCATGATTAGGAAGTTCTTGTTTGGCGTATCCAGCGATCACTTTTCCATTGCGTAAAACAGACGCATAGTTTTGTAAGCCCACCGACGTTTTTTTGGGATGCCCCACGATGACAGTGAGATCCTGATATTGCGACAACTCTTGCATTAATAATTCGAGTTGTTGTTGCGCTGCTTGTATAAAAGCAGGGCGTAGTAATAAGTCTTCTGGGGGATATCCAGTGAGAGAAAGCTCAGGCGTGAGAACGAGCCTGGCGCCATTTATAAAGGCTTCTTGTGCGGCCTTGTGAATCAGTTGAGCGTTGCCAGTCAGATCACCCAATAAAGGATTGATTTGAGCTAAAGCTATTTTTTGTGCGCTCACTCCGAATCACAAAGCCTATGTTATTGCTTCAAACGCTACGAAATTAGGCGTGTTGTTTGTTGTAACGCTCAATACCTTCCAAAATTTCTTTATGAGCTTCAGCAACACCACCCCAGCCTTTTACTTTTACCCATTTACCTTTTTCGAGATCTTTATAGTGCTCAAAGAAGTGTTGAATTTGATTCAAACGTAATGGATTCATATCTTCTGGTTTTTGCCAGTGTGTATAGATAGGCAAAATTTTGTCTTCTGGCACGGCGAGTAATTTGGCATCTTGGCCTGCCTCATCTTCCATCAACAAAATTCCGATAGCGCGACAGCTTACAACCACACCTGGAATGAGTGGGAATGGAGTAATGACGAGAACGTCTACAGGATCTCCGTCACCAGCGATCGTTTTATTGATGTAACCGTAGTTACATGGATAGTGCATCGCAGTGCCCATAAAACGATCTACGAAAATGGCGCCACTCTCTTTATCTACCTCATACTTGATTGGATCCGCATTCATAGGGATTTCAATAATGACGTTAAAGCTCTCAGGGATCTTTTTGCCTGGCTTGACGTTGTCGAGACTCATAAATACTCCGAATAATGATTAGTAAATACCCTGATTCCGGTAAGGGGGCGCAGGGGTCATTCTGCTACATACTGATAAAGCTTAAAGACATAGTTTAAAGCTTTCGCAAACCAGGTCTACCTAAGCGCAGGGAATACAAAACAACAAAGATCAATTTTAGGGAGTTCAAGCATGAGTAATGTCACTTTAGGCTTGTATTTTGCCTTAGCATGCGGTGTCCTGGCCGTGATTTACGGTTTTGTGATGCGCGGCTGGATTCTGAAGCAAAGTACGGGTAACGCCAAAATGCAAGAGATTGCTGAGGCTATTCAGCAGGGTGCAGCAGCATACCTTTCGCGCCAATATAAAACGATCGCCATTGTGGGCGTAGTGCTTACGATTTTGATGGGATTGTTTTTGGATATTGCTACGGCCATTGGTTTTGTGGTCGGTGCAGTGCTTTCAGGTGCATGTGGATTTATTGGCATGAATGTTTCGGTGCGTGCAAACGTGCGCACGGCAGAAGCAGCAACAAAGGGCATGAATGAAGCTCTGAATGTGGCATTTAAGGGCGGCGCGATTACTGGAATGTTGGTGGTTGGTCTTGGTCTCTTGGGAGTTGGCTTATTCTTCATGTTCCTCGTCTCTATTGGCGCAGGGCAAGATCTTGCATCAGTATTGCATCCCCTTATTGGCTTAGCATTCGGCTCCTCACTCATTTCAATTTTTGCGCGTTTAGGTGGCGGCATCTTTACTAAAGGTGCAGACGTTGGCGCAGACTTAGTTGGCAAAGTAGAGGCAGGCATTCCGGAAGATGATCCTCGTAATCCTGCTGTGATTGCTGATAACGTGGGCGATAACGTGGGCGATTGCGCTGGTATGGCGGCTGACTTATTTGAAACCTATGCAGTGACACTGATTGCAACAATGGTCTTGGGATCATTGATGGTCTCAGGCGCTCCCGTAGCAGCCATCATTTATCCATTGGTGCTTGGTGGTGTCTCCATCATTGCATCCATTATTGGTTGTTCATTTGTTAAAGCCACCCCAGGTATGAAAAATGTGATGCCAGCGCTATACAAAGGCTTGATCATCGCTGGGGTTTTATCACTCATTGCTTTCTATTTTGTCACCAGCTTTGTGATGCCTGATGACGCTTTAGGTATTCCGGGCAGTCAATGGCGACTCTTTGGTTCTACCGTAGTGGGTTTAGTGCTCACCGCTGGATTGGTATGGATTACTGAGTACTACACAGGAACACAGTTCAAGCCAGTGCAACACATTGCAGAAGCATCCACCAAAGGGCATGGAACGAACATCATTGCTGGTTTAGGCATCTCTATGAAATCGACTGCCTATCCTGTGATCTTTGTTTGTATTGCCATCTTTGCCGCATACTGGTTGGCAGGTCTGTATGGTATTGCAGTGGCAGCAACGGCAATGTTGTCCATGGCCGGTATTGTGGTTGCATTAGATGCCTATGGCCCGATTACTGATAACGCTGGCGGTATTGCAGAGATGGCCGGATTGCCGCAAGCAGTGCGCGACATTACTGATCCATTAGATGCGGTAGGTAACACCACGAAAGCAGTGACCAAGGGATATGCCATTGGTTCTGCTGGTCTGGCATCACTCGTACTCTTTGCGGACTATACCCATGCTTTAGAAGGGATTGGTCAACAAGTCTCATTTGATTTGTCAAACCATATGGTGATTATTGGCCTCTTTATTGGCGGCATGATTCCATACTTGTTTGGTGCGATGGCAATGGAGGCAGTTGGTCGTTGCGCTGGTGCGGTAGTGGAAGAAGTGCGTCGCCAGTTCCGCGATATTCCAGGAATCATGGCTGGCACTGCCAAACCTGAGTACGGTAAAGCAGTAGACATGCTCACTTCAGCAGCAATTAAAGAAATGATCGTGCCTTCATTACTTCCAGTGATTGCGCCAATCGTTGTTGGCCTATTGCTAGGACCGGCTGCCCTGGGTGGTTTGTTGATGGGCACCATCATTACTGGATTGTTTGTAGCAATTTCCATGTGTACTGGTGGAGGCGCTTGGGACAATGCCAAGAAATACATCGAAGAGGGTAACTTCGGTGGCAAGGGTTCTGAGGCGCACAAAGCTGCTGTAACGGGTGACACTGTAGGTGATCCCTACAAAGATACTGCTGGACCTGCAGTGAACCCATTAATCAAGATCATTAATATCGTGGCATTGTTAATCGTGCCATTACTACCAGTGATCTCGCGTTAAGCAGCACTTGAAACTAATGCAGTCAGTAATAAGACTGCAACAAACAAAAACGCCTAGCAATGCTAGGCGTTTTCTATTGAGCGCACAAAAAAGTTATGCAAGTGATTCTAGATAACGCTGAGCATCTAGTGCAGCCATACAGCCTGTGCCTGCACTCGTGATCGCTTGACGGTAGATATGATCTTGAACATCCCCAGCCGCAAATACACCAGGTATATTGGTTGCAGTAGCGTTACCTTCTAGTCCTGAATGCGTCTTGATGTAGCCATTATTCATATCGAGTTGGCCGACAAATAGTTCTGTATTGGGTTTATGACCAATTGCAATAAAGGCTCCGGTTACCGCAATCTCTTCGGTTGAGCCGTCTTGTTTCTTGATGCGTACACCAGTAACGCCTTTATCGTCGCCGAGCACTTCGTCCAATGTAGAGTTAAGTTTTAGTTCAACCTTGCCTTCTGCAACCTTTGCCATGAGGCGATCGTTCAGAATGGGTTCAGCACGAAATTTATCGCGACGGTGAATCACTGTCACCTTTTTAGCAATTCCAGTGAGGTAGAGGGCTTCCTCAACAGCAGTGTTGCCACCACCAACAACACAAACATCTTGATTGCGATAAAAGAACCCATCGCAAGTAGCGCAACCAGAAACACCGCGACCCATAAATGCTTCTTCGCTTGGTAAGCCAATATATTGAGCAGAAGCCCCTGTGCAAATAATTAAAGCATCACAGGTATAGGTTCCAGAATCACCTACAAGTCGAATCGGCTTTTCGCTGAGCGCCGCAGTATGAATATGGTCAAAAATGATTTCGGTATTGAAGTGCTCGGCATGCTTTAAGAAGCGATCCATCAACTCAGGTCCTTGGACGCCTTCTGGGTCAGCAGGCCAGTTTTCTACATCAGTGGTGGTCATTAATTGACCCCCTTGAGCCAGGCCAGTGATGAGGGTAGGCTTCAAATTGGCTCGGGCCGCATAGACTGCAGCGGTATAGCCAGCAGGGCCAGAACCTAGAATGAGAACTTTGGAGTGTTTTGGGGTATTTGTAGTCATACCCAAATTATAGATTTGCTTGTTTACAATCAGCAGAACATGGCGAAAACCGTATACCCGAAGTCCAAAACACCCCAGCCCCCTACTAACGGTGGTCAAGGCCGGATGCCCCGTCTGCTATTGGAGGCGCGTTGGTTTATCTCCCTAGGCTTGTGCCTGGGCCTTTTTGCCATATTGTTAACCTATTCCAAGGCGGATCCCGCTTGGTCGCATGCCAGTTTCGAGGCTCCCAAGAACTTAGGGGGGCGATTTGGAGCCTATTTAGCCGACTTAATGCTCTATATCTTTGGTATATCCGCCTTTTGGTGGGTGGCCTTATTTGGTCGTCGCGTCCTTAATGGTTGGCGAGATTTGTGGAGCGTGCCTTTACCTCCTGACCCAGAAGCTAAACCAGATTCATTATTGATGCGGTGGTTGGGTTTTATTTTGACCTTAGTCTCCAGCATGGGACTAGAGTCCATTCGTTTGCATTCCTTGACTTGGGAATTACCAAGGCCACCTGGAGGCATTCTTGGTGAGTTGATTGGTGATCCCATGCAAATGACTTTGGGATTTACTGGCGCCACACTTGTTTTATTGTTTGGACTTTGTGCAGGCCTCTCCCTGTTTCTACATTTTTCATGGCTTGATGTTGCGGAAAAGGTAGGGCGGTTTTTAGAGGTCAGCTTTCTGCGTATTCGTGAGCGTCGTGATAGCGAAGAAGATCGCAAGCTTGGTGAGGCTGCTGCAGAAGAGCGTGAAGAATTTGTTGAAGAGATTCGTGGACGAGTTGAGATTGCAACTCCTGTCCAAATTGTGCGCGCACCTGCCGAGATTCCGAAGAGTGTGCGTGTAGAGCGCGAAAAGCAACAACCCTTGTTTGTGGATATTCCTGATTCTGAATTGCCCCCATTGGCATTGCTCGATCCCGTTCCAGAAGCCAAAGAAACGATTTCTGCAGAAGTGTTGGAATTTACATCACGCTTAATTGAGCGCAAGTTAGCCGAATTTGGTGTGCAAGTCACTGTCATTGCCGCTTATCCAGGACCGGTAGTTACTCGCTATGAGATTGATCCTGCAGTCGGAGTGAAGGGTAGTCAGATTGTCAATCTATCACGCGATCTAGCCCGCTCCTTGGGTGTAGTGAGTATGCGTGTAGTGGAGACCATACCGGGTAAAACTTGTATGGCTTTGGAATTACCAAATCCAACTCGTCAGTCAGTGTATTTATCAGAGATATTGACTTCACAGGTATATAACGATAACCACTCTTTGCTTACGCTTGCATTGGGTAAAGATATTTCTGGTAGCCCGATGGTTGCAGATTTGGCAAAGATGCCTCACTGCTTGGTGGCGGGTACTACTGGTGCAGGTAAGTCAGTAGGTATTAATGCCATGATTTTATCGTTGCTCTTTAAAGCCAAGCCAGATGAAGTGCGTCTGATCATGATCGATCCTAAGATGCTAGAGATGGCGATCTACGACAAGATTCCGCATTTGCTTTGCCCAGTTGTCACTGACATGAAGCAGGCATATAACGCGCTCAATTGGGCAGTTAATGAGATGGAGCGTCGTTACAAGCTGATGAGCAAGTTTGGCGTACGAAATTTGGCTGGCTTTAATAAGAAAATTCTTGAGGCCGAAGAGCGGGGCGAAAAACTCACCAATCCATTTAGTTTGACACCAGACGATCCTGAGCCGATTTATAAAGCTCCTGTCATTGTCATCGTGATTGATGAGCTAGCTGACTTGATGATGGTGTCTGGCAAGAAGATTGAAGAATTGATTGCGCGTATTGCACAAAAAGCACGTGCCGCTGGAATTCATTTGGTATTAGCTACACAACGCCCCAGTGTTGATGTGATTACAGGTTTAATTAAAGCCAACGTTCCCACTCGTATCTCATTCCAGGTCAGTAGCAAAATCGATAGTCGCACGATTCTGGATCAACAAGGCGCAGAGGCGTTGCTGGGTATGGGCGATATGCTTTATATGGCTCCCGGCACTGGCTTGCCTGTCCGTGTGCATGGTGCATTCGTATCAGATGATGAAGTGCATCGAGTGGTTGAGTGGCTCAAGGAGAAGGGTGAAGCCAATTACATTGACGGCGTTCTTGAAGGGGCCGATGAGTCTAATGTCGATGCTTTAACCGGCGAAAGCGGTGGTGAAGCTGACCCTCTGTATGATCAAGCCGTGGCTATTGTTCTTGAAAACAAGCGCCCATCCATTTCATTAGTGCAGCGCCATCTACGTATTGGTTATAACCGTGCAGCTCGCTTGCTTGAGGATATGGAAAAAGCTGGACTCGTATCTAAAATGGGTAACGGTGGCAATCGTGAGATTTTGCATCGTCCATCTGAGTAAGGCTTGATCTTGCGAACATTGTTATCCGCAGTCGCAGCGCCGATCGCTCTTGTTATTGCTAGCGCCTTTATTGCAACTGCAGCTTTAGCTGAGAGTGACTCTGGATCAGAGCAATTGCGACAGTTTGTCCGCAATTCTAAGACTGCAGAAGGTGATTTTGTGCAACAGCAATTGCGTGCGCCTAAAGTTAGCGAGCCGCAAGATAAAGGACTAAAAGTTGTACGTCAAACCCAAGGCTATTTTGTGTTTCAGCGACCAGGTCGTTTTATTTGGGCCACGCAAAAGCCTTACGAGCAACAACTTATTGCGAATGGCAATCAACTCATTTTGTGGGATAAGGATTTAAACCAAGCGACATTCCGTCCTGCTGGTCAGGCGCTTGCGGCAACCCCGGCAGCAATACTATTTGGCGAAAATTCATTAGATCAACATTTTGATTTAGTTGATGGCGATGAACGTTTAGGTATGCGATGGGTTGCCCTGATGCCTAAGAAAGATCCAGGTAGTAAGAGCGGCAACGATATTCCCTATACCAAGATTTCGATTGGGATGGTTAATGGACTCCCAAAAGCACTGGAATTGCAAGATGGTTTAGGTAGTGTTGTGCTGGTGACATTAAATAAGATGCAAATCAATGTTAGTCTGCCGGCCAATCGCTTTAATTTCGTTCCACCGGCTGGGGCCGAGGTCTTGCGCTTAAACTAGAGCAATATTCAAAATACAGAGCAATATATGATTGATCCGCAATTACTTCGAAAAGACATCACTGCTGTTGCCGCTCGTTTGGCAGCACGTAAATTTCAGTTAGATGTTGAAAAATTTAATACGCTTGAGGCAGAGCGTAAATCTTTGCAAACACGCACTGAAGAATTGCAAGCGAAACGCAATCAACTATCCAAAGCCATTGGCATGAAGAAGGGCAAAGGTGAAGATGCCTCTGCTGAAATGGCTGAAGTTGCGCAAGTAAATGCAGACATGGAAGCTGGCGCCGCACGCTTAACTGTATTGCAAGCTGAAATTGCTGATTTCATGATGGGTATTCCTAATCTTCCTGATGAATCTGTGCCAGCCGGTAAAGACGAAACAGAAAACAAAGAAGTGAAGCGCTGGGGTGAGCAACCCATATTTGATTTTGAGATTAAAGATCACGTTGACCTTGGCGGACCATTAGGTTTGGATTTTGAAGTGGCGGCTAAGATCAGCGGCTCGCGCTTTGTAGTGCTTAAGGGTTCTATTGCCAGATTACACCGAGCCTTGGCGCAATTCATGATCGATACCCATGCAACTCATCATGGCTATCAAGAAGTCTATGCTCCTTACATGGTTAATGCGGCTTCCATGCGAGGCACTGGACAGTTACCAAAGTTCGAAGAAGATCTATTTAAAGTGCCTCGTCAGATGGGTGGGGAAAACGGTGAGGGTGAAGCCAAGACAGAAAACTTTTACCTCATTCCAACCGCTGAAGTACCAGTTACTAATTTGGTGCGCGATGAAATCGTGAATGCTGATGTCTTGCCTTTAAAGTTTGTGGCGCACACTCCATGCTTTCGCTCTGAAGCCGGTAGCTATGGTCGTGATGTGCGCGGCATGATTCGCCAACATCAGTTTGATAAGGTTGAATTGGTGCAAATCACTAAACCTGAGGACTCTATGCAGACCTTGGAAGATTTAACTGGGCATGCAGAAAAAATCCTGGAGCTCTTGGAGTTGCCTTACAGAAAAGTATTGCTTTGCACTGGCGATATGGGTTTTGGTAGCACCAAAACTTATGACTTGGAAGTATGGGTGCCTTCACAAAATGCCTATCGTGAAATTAGTTCTTGCTCGAGTATGGGTGACTTTCAAGCCAGACGTATGCAGGCGAGATTTAAAGCAGGCCAGGGTAAGCCTGAATTAGTGCATACGCTCAATGGTTCTGGTTTGGCGGTAGGCCGAGCATTGGTCGCTCTGATTGAAAACAAGCAACAGATTGATGGTAGCATTACTATTCCGAAAGCATTGCAACCTTACTTGGGTGGCATGGAAGTGCTTAAGCCGAATTGATTAGATTACCATCACTTTCATTTTCAATCGCTTAGCATTTTTCTCAAGAACTTTATCAAGAGTAATGATGTACTAAGTGGATTGCTGCACCTTGCTCGCTATAATGGATTGAGTGTTCGGAGAGGTGGCAGAGTGGTTGAATGTACCGCACTCGAAATGCGGCGTAGGGTAAAACCTATCGAGGGTTCGAATCCCTCCCTCTCCGCCAATTTGGCAACTAAATTCTCCATACAAATTCTCTTAATAAAGACATATTATTAAGAGTATGAATATTTCTCTCAGTAAAAGAGCTCTCTTAAAGCATTTAATTGCTGCGACAGTAGTCTATCCTTTATCGTCTTTCTCTCAAGCGAATATCCGTTTTAATCAAAATCCCTTTGTATTGGGGGTGGCTAGTGGTTCCCCCACAGAGGATTCGGTTGTGTTGTGGACGCGCTTAGTGGATGAAAGCTTATTTGGATCTGAGTTGCCTGCAAATGCTATTGAGGTGAAGTGGGAATTGGCTAATGACCATCAGTTTGCTAATGTCATACAGGCTGGAGTTTCATTAGCATTGCCGGAGTTGGCGCATTCTGTCCATGCAGAGGTTCGGGATCTGCCATCCAATCGATGGTTTTATTACCGCTTTACTGCTGGCGGCAAAGTTAGCCAAGTTGGCAAAACCCGTACTTTACCTGCTGCTAACGACTCTATTGATCGACTCAGAATGGCCTACGCATCCTGCCAGCATTATGAGCATGGCTATTTCACGGCATATAAATATATGCGTGAAGAAGATCTTGATCTTGTTATGTTTCTGGGTGACTACATTTATGAATCAGGACCAGGCAAAAAAGGCGTTCGTTCTCATGATAGTGGGCCACTGATTCACCTAGACGACTATCGTAAGCGCTATGTACTGTACAAAAAAGATGCTTATTTGCAAGCAATGCACGCAGCCTGTCCATGGCTAATGACTTGGGACGATCATGAGGTGCAAAATGATTACGCTGCTTTGAACCCTGGAACACATGGACCGTATGTCGCTGATTTTCCCAAGAGGAGGGCGGCAGCCTATCAAGCTTATTACGAACATATGCCTATTCGTGCATCTGCCTTAATTGATGGAATTGATGGCCTTTTAAAGGGTTCGGAAATGCGCATCTATGGCAATTTTCGCTTTGGGTCGCTGGCAAATATTGCAATTTTGGATGATCGCCAATATCGAGACCCCAATATTTGCACTCCTTCTGGCCAAGGATCTGCCACATTTGATCCTCAAGCTTGTCCTGATCTGTTTAGTGAAACAAGAACATTGCTGGGGAAGACCCAAGAGCAGTGGCTATCAGGGGTTTTAAAGGATTCTGGAAAAAGCGCTTGGAATGTCATTGGTCAGCCAACCTTATATGCACAGCGCTATTTTCCAAGCGGTAACAAATTGTTGGTTTGGAATGATGGGTGGGATGGTTTTCCTGCAGCGCGTAAGCGATTGAATCAGGTCTTTATTCAAAATAAGGTGAAAAACCTGGTAATTTTTGGTGGAGATGTTCATGAGAACTGGGTGGGGTATATCAAAGATGATTACGATAATCCGCTGAGCAAAACGCTTGGTGTAGAGTTTTGTGGCACCAGTGTCACCACTATTGGTGGAGGCGAGAAATACATTGCGAGCAGGCTTGCAAAAAATCCCCACTTTATTTTTGCGCAAGCAAGTAAAAAAGGTTATGGCATCGCGCAATTCACACCTGCGGAATTGACAGTAACCTTAAAGGTATTAAGTGACGCGCAAGATGCTAATTCAGAAATTGAATCTTTAGCCAAGTTCAGGGTGGATTCAGGGACCAATAGAATTACCCAAATCAGCTAAATACATTACATTATGGAAATGAAATTCATGTACAGAGCATCTATAGTGTTTGTAGGACTGGTCATGTTTGGCTGTTCAACGCCACCGAGTCGTTTTGGGGTCTATCAGCAATCTGATGGAACGATAGGTGTGCATGCGCCAAAAGATGCAAAAGATGATGAAGCGCAACAAGTCGCCCAGACTGAATGTCAAAAAGTGGGTAGAAATACAGCAACATTGATCGATAGTCGGAAAACCGTGAATGACCGTTTTCCGACGACCTATAACTACATTTGTCGATAAGACTATTTAATAGAGTCTATAAGTTATCAACTTCTTAGCTGAGTAACCATTTCTTGATGGACTTGTTAACGCACATTGCATCAAGTGCTAGGCCAAAGAACTCAGATCCATTGGTGACCATACTTTCAATGGCTTCTACTTTGCCGGACTTAATGCCGCGCAAGTAGGTGGCCGCCCGATAGCGCAAGAAATGCTCGGTTTCACCTTCTTCATTTTCAGTCGTGCAGATCTCTAAATTGCCATAGCGGGTCTCAGGATTGATGTTGAGAACGGATAACTCAATAGCGCCCAAGACCTTGTCTGGAATGGGAATTGGCACATAGGAGTAGAGCGAGATCAGCATCTCCTCTTCATCTACTTCAATGATGTGATCAATATCCAAAACATCTTGTTCTTTTAATTCAGTTTCGCCAGAGTCGCCACCACCAAAGGTCGATTCAAACTGCAGCATCGCAGTGTTACTGTTTTTGGAGATTTCAATCATGTCAGGATATCCAAGCAGACCCTTCCACCAGTACATGAGAGAAAAAGTACAGGGCTTTACCTCAACCAAGCCTTTGCTTGTCGATTTTGCAAAGTAAAGACCATAAAACTCATCATCCTTCTCAAGGCCATATTGATCGACTTTAGATGACCTCTGCGCTACTTTTTTAACAGCCCCTTTCTTTGGAGCGGGTTTTTTAGCCGAAGTCTTTTTTGGAGTGGATTTCTTGGCGGCAGCTTTCTTAATAGGTGACTTTGCAACCTTTTTTGGTGCAGCTTTCTTAATTACTTTTTTTGCAGGGGTCTTAACGACTGCTTTGGTAGCTACTTTCTTTTTTGTAGAGGTTTTTTTGGTAGCCATGATGAATCCTTTTCGTTGGAAGTTATATGTGTATGAACACTTGTTGATATTACTGCAAATCTATTACCCTGGGAGTTTGTCTTATATGGGGTTTGATTCTCTATTTGCAAGAGACTTTAAATAATAAAAAGATTGATCAATATATTGTTCTTCGTGTTTAGGATTGCTAAACTGAAAAAGCAGTATCAATAAAACCCGTCTTTTTAGAGGAATGTATGTTTCCAGAATATCGCGAATTAATCACCAAATTAAAAACAACAGATCGTCATTTTTCTCATCTGTTTGATAAGCATAATCAATTGGATGCCAAGATTTTGCGCATGGAGGATCACAAGGAGCCTGGGACGCCGGAGGAGATTGAAACCCTTAAGAAAGAGAAGCTCTTGTTAAAGGATCAAATTTACGCGGTTCTGAAAAAGGCTAGTGCAGCCTAATAGCTTGTTAAGCTTTTTTCAAGAAGCAGGCTTTTAATAGCATATTGCCTGCTTCTGTTTTGCAATCGACCTCATGATCGCCAGATACGAGGCGAATCCCTTTAATCTTGGTGCCCACTTTTAAGGTTGTAGATGATCCTTTGACTTTGAGATCCTTAATCAGAGTCACAGTATCGCCATCGGCTAATAAGTTGCCATTGGCATCTTTCACCACTAGACCAGTTTCTTCCTCAACTGCGACTGCCATAGGCCATTCATGGCCGCATTGGGCGCAGACAAAGTTCTCCCCATCGGGGTAGGTCATGTCCTCATGACATGCGGGGCACTTAGGTAATGAATCTGTACTCATGCAAACATCGACTTCGTTAAAAAGGTAGAGAGAAGTAATTTAAAAAACTAAGCCACTAACGAAGAGACTAAACACGGAAATGAAAATGCTGGCAAAGAATGCAGTCCAGAAGCTAGAGACAGTAAATCCACTAACAAGGGCGCCCACCAGCATGAGTACTAAAGCATTGACTACCAATAAAAATAAACCCATCGTGACCACGGTGAGGGGTAGGGTTAGCAAAATCAGTAATGGTTTGACTATGGCGTTGGCAAAACCAAGCACCAGTGCAGCAATTAATAAAGAGCCACCATCAACAAATTTGATGCCGCTAAAAATATAGCTAGCCACCCATAATGAAAGCGATGTTAATCCCCATTGAACTAGAAAAAGCGTTAAGTTACCCATGATGATGCCTTTGTAATAAATAATGAAGTGATAAAGATGACTCTATAGTATCAGTCTAACTAGTAGTGAGGCGGAATTTCATCTTTCAAGCTAGTTCCGCCAGGGCCAGAGTTGCTGGCTTGTTCTTTTATCGCCTTGAGTTCTCGATATAAAAATTCAATTTGCTGCTTTTGTTTATAGACAGTTTCATTCAGCTTTTCAATGAGATCTTCAGCAAAGCTGAGTTTAATTTCAAGGTTGGTTATTCTATCGTCGCTCATATTCAGCTCCCTTATCACTCAGCAATGAGTTGAAATCGGCCATCTTCCATCTCTGCTTTGGGCCTTACCCAGAAATCATGAGATTGCATGGATTCGTAGACATATACCGGCTCTAAATTAGCTTCAAGGTTGGCCAAAAGAACGACTTTGTAGAAGCCGCCAGTTTTAATATGCCTTAATTTGGCGCCAGGCTTAAAAATTCCATCATCTGGATTAGCCATTTTGGGTTTACTCATGTCAATATTTCTCGATGGTGTAGTGATCTGTAATGATGACAAATTCCTTTAGAGCGCGATCACTCAGTTTAAGAATTTCATTATCCTTGCTAATCAGGATGGAAGGCTTTGCCGTAAAAGCCAAATTGATAAACACCTGATCATCTGGATCTTGGCATTGCCAAGGGGCTGTAATTAAAGATTCATCTGGCAGAATTCTTGCAAGATTGCGCCATTGCGTAAGAATATTTTCCTGGGCAATCGGATCAAGGCTAAAAAGAGGTCTACTCATCACATCAGCAAACTCATCGATGGTTTTGGGGGTTGCTAACGCATCAACGCCTTTTTCTATTAATGCCTGTTTTAGATGAATGGCTCGAAAATCATTGAAAACAAAAATATCTAATAAAACGTTGGTATCAAAAACAACGGGTTTCATTGGTTGGGGCGCCAGATTACTGGGGTCACAGTGACTTGGCCCATATCCGATGACACATAGACCTCACCATCCTGAATATTGACGTGGATCACCATACTTCTCTCCACTAACTTTTCGAGATCGCGTGCTTGATCGGAAGGAATGGAAATGACTTGAAGATTGCGGGCGCGGTTGACCTTATTCATAATGCCGTCCCACCATATTTTGCTAGTTTGACCACCGTAACAGTAAATAATGACTTGTTCGGCTCGTCCACACGCTTTGAGAATACGACGTTCATCGGGTTGGCCGATTTCAATCCAAAGTTGGATAGCGTCTGTTAAATCCTTAATCCACAAGTCAGGCTCATCAGTCTCGCTCAGACCTTTGGTAAATACCAGATCCTCATGGGCTTGTAATGCGTAGGCAAGAACCCGCACCATCATGCGCTCATCCGTTTCGGAGGGGTGTTTGGCGATAGTTAGGGAATGACTGCCATAGTAATGGCGGTCTGAATCAGCGACATGAAGGTCAGCTTTATGAATAGTTGCGCGTAGGGCCATATGGCATTATCGCCGCTATTACGCGGCAGGCATTTATTACCAGTATCATAGCCCCCAGAAGCGCTTCTTTCTATGCATCTTAATGCCCATGATTCGGATTACTGAACTACGTCTGCCTATTGATCACGCCCCAGAAGCGCTTGAAGCGGCGATTCTTAAGCGTCTTCAATTGACCCCCAAAGATCTTATTTCTTTTGATATTTTTAAGCGTAGCTATGATGCTCGTAAAAATGTTGCATTAGCCTTTATTTACACCATAGATG
>NZ_JAHBAK020000026.1 GCF_018500155.2 Polynucleobacter sp. | reverse complement strand
ACGATGACGCGAGAGTCATAAATCGCCTCACCATCATCCAAAATGAGGCAGGGGACCTTGCCTAGGGGGTTGGAATTGCTGATTTTGCTGTCTGCTGCCCAGACGTTGTCCAATTCCAGGTCAACTTCTAGCTTTTTTTCCAAAAAAAGGACGCGTACCTTGCGTACGTAGGGGCTGGTGAGGGATCCGATGAGTTTCATAGTGCACATAGTATAGCCATCAAAACTGAGGCTTGCTTGGCCCTAGAACGCATTAAAATTAGGTTTTATTGAAATACCTTATCCCCAAAATAAAGGCCATATTTGTGAGTCAGCCGCTATCTACCCTCAACGCTCTTTCCCCTCTAGACGGCCGCTATGCCGGTAAGCTGGACGCATTACGTCCTTGGTTGTCTGAAGCAGCATTTATGCGCCAACGTGTGTTTGTAGAAATTCATTGGCTATTAGCGCTTGCGGCAGCAGGTTTACCGGATATGCCAAAAATCAGTGCAGCCGATGAAGCTTTTTTACTCTCGCTACCAGACAATTTTTCTGATGCAGATGCGCAGCGTATTAAAGACATCGAAGCCGTTACCAATCACGATGTAAAAGCTGTTGAGTATTTTTTAAAAGAAAAAGTAGCTGGCAGACCGGATTTATTAAAAGCCAGCGAGTTCATTCATTTTGCTTGTACGTCTGAAGACATCAATAACACTTCGCATGGTTTGATGTTGCGTGGTGCACGCGATGAAGTGCTATTACCGCAATTGCGAAAAGTGCATGCTGTGTTAACAAAATTAGCCATTGAGAATGCCAAAGTTCCTTTGTTATCTCGCACGCATGGTCAACCTGCTTCACCCAGTACCTTGGGTAAAGAAATCGCCAATATTGCTAAACGTTTAGAACGCGCAATTGAATCCATTGCTGCTGTACCGCTACTGGGCAAAATGAACGGAGCAGTAGGTAACTACAACGCACATATGTCTGCTTACCCTGACTTTGATTGGGAAAGCTTTTCAAAGGGCGTAGTTGAGAAGCGCCTTGGACTGACCTTTAATCCTTATACGATTCAGATTGAGCCGCACGATGGCATGGCACAGTTATTTGATGCAATTGCTCGCGCCAACACTATTTTGCTAGATATGGATCGTGACTTCTGGGGCTATATCTCAGTGGGCTACTTTAAGCAGCGCACTAAAGCGGGCGAGATTGGTTCTTCTACGATGCCACATAAAGTGAACCCTATTGATTTTGAAAACTCTGAAGGTAACTTGGGCGTTGCTAATGCGTTGTTGCGTCATTTAGCAGAAAAGTTACCAATTTCTCGTTGGCAGCGTGATTTGACTGACTCAACAGTGCTGCGTAATTTAGGCCCAGCATTTGGCCACAGCGTTTTAGCCTATGACAGCGCACTACGTGGTCTTGGCAAGCTTGAAGTGAATCATGCAGCGATTGCAGCCGATTTAGATGATTGTTGGGAAGTATTGGCTGAGCCTGTGCAAACTGTGATGCGTCGTTACGGCATTGAAAATCCTTACGAGCAGTTGAAAGAACTCACAAGAGGCAAAGGTATCAATCAAGCGGATTTGCAAAACTTTATTCGCGGCTTAAAGATTCCTGAAGATGCGAAGGCACGCCTGCTAGAAATGACGCCTAGTTCGTATCTTGGTAAGGCGGTCGAATTGACCGAACGTCTGAAAAAGTGAGTGTGAGCTCTCATGCAGAATACGGGGCTAGGCCCCGATTCTGGTTTGCGGTTTACCAATTACTTTGGCACCTGCTGTTGCCGTTGGCATTTGTGCGCCTTGCTTGGCGAGCACGTCATTCTTTTGCCTACATGCATCACATACCGGAGCGTTTGGGATTTGGTTACGCAAAACCTATTACTAAAGGAGCCGTGTGGATTCATGCGGTCTCTGTGGGTGAGACACGGGCGGCACAGCCCATTATTGAAGCCTATCTTGCGCGTGGTCAATCCATATTATTGACCCACATGACCTTAAATGGTCGTAGAACTGGCAAACAACTTTTTGGTGAGGCAATCGCCAGTGGACAAATTCGACAGGTGTATTTGCCGTACGACCTTTGTTGGTGTGTTGAGCATTTCTTAAAAACATTTGCTCCTAAGTTTGGCCTTTTTATGGAAACAGAAGCTTGGCCAACTGTAGTATTTCGGTGTGCTGAATTAGGCTTGCCACTCTTTTTGGTCAATGCGCGCCTATCAGAGAGAAGCGCACGTCGTGTAGGTCTTTTTGGTGGGGCTGGTAGAGCCTTATTCCAAGCATTTTCCGGCATATTGGCGCAAACAGAATTTGATGCTCAGCGCTACCGCAGTTTAGGTGTTCGAAATGTTGTCATTACGGGCAACCTCAAGTTTGATGTGCCCCTTGATCCTCGATTGGTTGAACAAGGTAAAGCGTGGCAAGAGACACTGCAAAACAGTCAGCGCCTAATGGTTTGTGCTGCTAGTACGCGCGACGGTGAAGAAGAAATCATTCTTAGGGCATGGAATGATTTACTCTTAAATCATGCTTTTGCTGTACAGCCCCTGCTTTGCATCGTGCCTCGTCATCCCGAGCGTTTTACTGGGGTGGCTAGTCTCATACAGGAGGCTGGTTTTAGATTCCGTCGCCGCTCTGAATGGGATGGCATTCCTAAAGATAATAGTGAATTACAAGTTCTTTTGGGCGACTCCATGGGCGAGATGCCGATGTACTACAGTGCATCGAATTTAGTCGTCATGGGTGGAAGTCTATTGCCCTTCGGCGGACAAAATCTCATTGAAGCATGTGCCGCTGGTTGTCCCGTATTATTGGGTGAATACACCTATAACTTTCAGCAAGCAGCTTTAGACGCTATCGCGATGGGAGCGGCAAAGCGCCTCAAGGGAGACGCACTCCTAGGCGAGACGATTGCGTTAATGGAGTCTTTAAAAGCGCTATTGCTAAATACGGCTGAGTTAGAAAAGATGGCTCATGCTGCAAAAACCTATTCTAATGAGCATCAAGGTGCGACGCGAAGAATCTTAGCCGCCCTTGACCAACAACTGCCTTCACGCTAACAAAATTTAGACCCTTGCCCCGTAATTAGGGTCATCATTGCGAGCATTGTCATCTGGTTTTTTGTCGCCCTTGACCAAATCCTCGCGTGTAACACCAAGCCACATGGCAAGTGCGGCCGCCACGAACACGGAAGAATAGATACCAAACAAAATTCCAATGGTGAGTGCCAAAGCAAAGTAAAACAGTGTTGGACCACCAAAAATCAGCATTGCGAGAACCATCATCTCTGTACTGCCGTGAGTAATCACGGTACGGCTAATTGTGCTGGTAATCGCGTTATCAATAATTTCGCGAGTGTTCATCTTGCGATATTTGCGGAAGTTCTCGCGAATACGGTCAAAGATCACGACAGATTCGTTTACTGAGTAGCCAAGCACTGCCAGAATGGCAGCCAAAACGGAAAGTGAAAACTCCCAATGGAAAAAGGCAAAAAAGCCCAAGATGATAACTACGTCATGTAGGTTAGCAATGATGCCCGCTACCGCAAATTTCCACTCAAAACGGAAGGAAAGGTACAGCACAATGCCAATCACGACAAAGATCAGCGCTTTCAGGCCATCGATCGCTAATTCTTGCCCGACTTGTGGACCTACAAATTCAACTCGCTGTAGTTTGACACCAGTTGCCGCAGGGTCAAGCGCTTGCATGACTGCATTGCTTTGGTCAGCCGAAGAAATCAGTTTGCCTTGCGCATCTTTTTGCAAAGGCAAGCGAATCATGACATCGCGAGAGCTACCAAAATTCTGAATTTGGGTATCTGTGTAGCCTAATTTTTCAACTTTAGAGCGAATAGAGTCTAGAGGCGCAGTTTGTGGGTAGGTCACCTCCATTACGGTACCACCCGTAAATTCGATCGAGAGATGAAGGCCGTTGTGCCAAAGGAAAAAGACTGCTGCTAAAAAAGTGACTAAAGAAATTACGTTCAGCACCAATGCATGGCGCATAAATGGAATATCTTTTTTGATTCTGAAAAATTCCATGGCTTATTTCTCCTGTGGGCGCCAGACTTGGCCGATCGCGAGTTTTTGAATCTTCTTATGTCTGCCGTACCAGAGGTTGACAAGACCGCGAGAGAAGAAAACAGCCGAGAACATTGAGGTCAAAATACCCAAACAGTGCACTACTGCAAAGCCCTTAATAGGACCAGAGCCAAATGCTAAGAGCGCTAAACCTGCAATCAAAGTAGTTACGTTGGAGTCCAAGATGGTTGCCCATGCTTTATCAAAGCCGACTGCAATGGCAGTTTGCGGAGAGGAGCCATTACGAAGCTCTTCGCGTATCCGTTCATTAATTAAAACGTTAGAGTCAATCGCCATACCAAGCGCAAGCGCCATCGCTGCAATACCAGGCAAAGTGAGGGTGGCTTGCAACATCGATAGCACAGAAATGAGCAGCAATAAGTTCACAGCTAATGCAACTACAGAAAAAGTGCCGAACAATAGATAGTAGGCAATCATGAAAATCGAAATGGCAGCAAATCCGATGAGCAATGATTTGAAACCTTTTTCAATATTCTCTGCTCCCAAGCTTGGGCCAATTGCGCGCTCTTCGATAATCTCCATTGGGGCGGCTAATGAGCCAGCACGTAATAAGAGTGCAAGGTCATTCGCGCTCTCAGTCGTGGGTTGGCCAGTAATTTGGAATTTAGAGCCAAATTCGCTTTGAATGGTGGCAATCGTCAGAACTTCCCCCTTGCCTTTTTCAAACAAAATCATGCCCATGGGCTTGCCAATATTTTCACGGGTGACTTCTTGCATGACCCGACCACCAGCGGCATCCAAAGAAATGTTCACGGCAGGGCGTTGGTTTTGGTCAAAGCCTGCGCTTGCATCGGTAATGCGATCGCCGCTAAAGATCACCGATTTTTTAAATACACCCAGACGGTTTTCACCAAAGCGGAATGCGTCAGTGCCTGGCGGGGGAGTTTCTCCAACCGCAATAGTAGAAATTAAAGGATCGGCTAAGCGCGCTTCAAGCGTAGCGGTACGTCCAATAATGTCTTTAGCACGAGCAGTATCTTGCACGCCAGGAAGTTGAACTACGATTCGTTCAGCACCCTGTTGTTGAATCACAGGCTCTTTCACTGCCAATTCGTTCACGCGCTTATTTAGGGTGGTGATGTTTTGTTTGACAGCATTGTCCTGAATCTCTTTTAATGCCTTGGGCTTAAATTCACCAGAGAGTTTTGCACCACCACCGCTAGATTTGATGATCCACGTGAGGTCAGGTTGTGCTGTATTTAAAAGTGTACGAGCAGTTTCTGCTTCATCATTGCTGCCAAAGTTAATAGTGATTGAATCTGTACTTCGATCTATACCCTGGTGACGAATGTTTTTATCACGTAATTGGCCACGAATATCGGTTGCAAGAGACGTGATTTTTTTCTGTACAGCGCCTTTCATGTCCACTTGCAAGAGAAAGTAAACACCGCCTCGTAAGTCCAAGCCAAGTGGCATTGGCAACGCATTGATAGCGCTTAACCATGCAGGTGTATTCGATAGGAGGTTTAGGGCAACCGTGTAATTTGGGTCGTTCTGATCAATATTGAGTTTTTGTTGCAATAGATCACGTGCTCGTAACTGAATATCCGTATTGTTAAACCGTACTTTGATAGAACCAACATTACCCGTGCTCTCAAAAAACACACCGGTGCTATTAATGTCTGCATCTGCCAAAATTTTCTCAACACGAGACTGCGTCGCCAAATCAACCTTGGTGGTTGGTTTGGCAGACGACACTTGAACTGCTGGTGCCTCACCATAGAAATTCGGTAATGAGTAAAGTCCGCCGATTAATAGTGCAACAGCGATAACAATATATTTCCAGAGTGGGTAGCGATTCATGTTGAGATACTTTTAGACAAATGTATTAAGCAGACTTCAGAGTGCCTTTAGGCAATACTGTAGTAATAGCGCCTTTTTGTAATTGCACTAGTGTGTTAGCCGCAATCTCAACAGTGACCACATCATCTTTGAGAGCTGTTACTTTGCCAAAGATGCCACCGACAGTGAGCACTTCGTCACCAACGGCAAGGGCGGCGAGCATTGCTTTCGTTTCTTTTTGGCGCTTCATTTGAGGGCGAATCATGATGAAATACAAGACTGCAAACATCAAAATTAAAGGCAAGAAACTCATCAAGCCACCAGCATCTGCGCCCGCGGCAGGAGCCTGAGCAAAAGCGTTACTAATCCACATACAAAACCTCCGTTAATGACTAATTGGAAACTGCAGGTATTTAGGCTTCAAATCAAAAGCCGTAAACCCGCAATTCTAAACGGTATGGGGCTTTAAAGGGGATTTGAGGGGGTGATTGCCCTCTCTAGGGCTATTAATCCTGGCCGGGCTCGACCCCGCGCTGACGATTCGCATGAAATTCCTCGCGATAAGCGCTAAAACGGTCTTTACTTAAGGCTTCTCTGACCTCAGTCATGAGCTGTAGGTAGTAAGAGAGGTTGTGAATAGTATTGAGTTGAGAACCCAAGATCTCATTGGCCTTTTGAAGATGGTTTAGGTAAGAGCGTGTGAAATTTTGGCAGGTATAGCAGCTACAAGTAGGGTCAAGTGGGCGATCATCGTCCTTATAACCAGAATTGCGCAGCTTCAGATCTCCAAAGCGCGTAAATAGCCAACCATTACGAGCATTGCGCGTAGGCATGACACAGTCAAACATATCTATGCCTAAGCTAACACCCAGTATGAGGTCTTCTGGAGTGCCTACGCCCATGAGGTAATGAGGCATATGTTCCGGTAGCTTGGGTGCGGTGAAGTGGAGAATGCGCTCGAACTCAGGCTTAGGTTCGCCCACTGATAAACCACCAATCGCAATACCATCAAAACCTTGTTGGCTAACGGCATTTAAGGAAAACTCTCGGAGATGCTCAAACATACCGCCCTGCACAATTCCAAATAGTCCATTACCGGTTTCAAGTTCTCTGAAGCGTTTGAGTGAACGATCACCCCAGCGTAATGACATCTCTAGCGAGGCGCGTGCAGTCTTTTCAGAGGTGGGCTGCCCTTTGGTTTCATAGGGTGTGCATTCATCAAATTGCATGGCAATGTCGCTATTGAGAACCGCCTGAATTTCCATAGAGACTTCAGGGGACATAAACAACTTATCGCCATTGATGGGGGATGCAAAAGTTACGCCTTCCTCAGAAATTTTTCTTAATGCACCCAAGCTAAATACCTGAAAACCACCCGAGTCAGTAAGAATTGGTTTATCCCACCCCATAAAACGATGCAAGCCACCATGTTTTTTAATCACCTCTAAACCAGGGCGCAGCCATAGATGAAATGTGTTGCCAAGAATGATTTGTGCCTGAGCCTCATGAAGATCGCGTGGCGTCATGGCTTTGACAGTGCCATAAGTACCCACAGGCATGAAGATAGGTGTTTGTAAAGTGCCGTGAGGTAAATCTAGCTGACCGAGACGCGCAGGGCTTTGTGAATCGCGCGTCAAAATTTGAAAGTGAACGGGTTTGGTCATAGATGTGTGTTTTCTAGTCGACAAAGAAACATGGCATCTCCATAGCTAAAGAAGCGATATTTCTGGGCAATAGCATATTGATAGGCATTGCGAATATTATCCATGCCCGCAAAGGCGCTGACCAACATTAACAGGGTAGATTTGGGGAGATGAAAATTCGTTAAAAGACAGTTCACAGTCTTAAATTGAAAGCCAGGTGTAATGAAGAGATTGGTTTCGCCACTTTTCTGCCCCGTTAAGGCATGGCTCTCTAGTGCTCGCAGGCTGGTAGTGCCTACTGCAACAATTCTGCCGCCTTGATCTTGAGTCTTTTTCATGGCATCAAGAGTAGCTTGCGGAATTGAAAACCACTCATGATGCATTTTGTGTTTGGAAAGATCTTCCTCGCGCACGGGAGTAAAGGTTCCCGCGCCCACGTGGAGAGTGACGGTAGCAATTTGAGCGCCTAGTTGATGCAGCTGGGCCAGAATCTGCTCATCAAAGTGTAGGCCTGCCGTTGGAGCCGCAACTGCACCTGGATTTTTAGCTACTACAGTCTGATAGCGTTTTGCATCTTCACCATCCGGTTGATGTTCAATATAAGGGGGAAGGGGTAGTTCACCAAAACGCTCTAGCAGTGCAAATACATTTTCAGGAAAGCGCACCTCATAAAAACGCCCATCGTATCCGATCATTTTTACTGGAAAAGTTTCACCTGCTTGGTTATGAATGTGAACAATGGAGCCGGTCTTGGGTACTTTTGAGGCTCGTATTTGCACCCAAGCTTGTTTATCACCGCTGATGCGCTCGATTAACAGCTCGACGATGCCACCAGTCTCTTTTTTCCCATGCAATCGAGCGGGTATGACTTTAGTATCGTTAAATACCAATAAGTCCCCTGGTTTAATCAGGTTAAGAATGTCCTTAAACTGATGATCTAGTAGATCCCCATTAGACTTCACCTCCAACAGCCGACTATCTGTTCTATTGGCCAGAGGATGTTGGGCAATCAGTTCGGTTGGGAGGTCGTAATTAAAGTCGGAGAGTCGCATAGCATTACCATCAGAGATTAGATTTTAACGATGACAACCAAGCCAGCGCCAAACACACTTAAAAAAATGGGATTAGACAGTCCCATGGCCCTTGCTTTGCATCTCCCATCTCGTTATGAGGACGAGACACAGTTGTATTCAATTGAGGATGGTATTCATCAGGGTCGATTTCATGCGGTGCAGACCCAGGGGGTAGTCATACGCAATCAAGTCCTTTTTAGACCCAGAAGGCAAATGGTGGTCACTATTGAGGATGACACCTCTACTTTGCAGTTGCGGTTCTTAAACTTTTACCCCAGTCAGCAAAAGCAGATGGCGGTCGGTACGCATCTGCGTGTGCGTGGTGAAGTGCGAGAAGGATTTCAGGGGCCTGAGATGGTGCATCCAACCGTGCGAGCTGTTGCGGTAGATGCACCTTTGCCTACTAGTTTGACGCCAGTCTATCCCGCTAGTGCTGGCGTATCTCAAGCGGCGATACGCAAGGCGGTAACGCAAGCCCTACGTGACCCTAGTTTGCAAGATTCATTGGCAGAGTTCTTGCCAAAAACGCTAATGAATGAATTGCTGCCCAGTCATGATTGGCCTAACTTGCAGTCTGCAATTACCTATCTGCATCAGCCGCCCGCTGATGCAGATACGCAAGCTTTACTTGAGCGCACGCATCCCGCGTGGCGACGGGTGCAGTTTGAAGAATTGCTCGCCCAGCAAATTTCTTTAAAACGTGCCCATGCGATCCGTCGAGAACGACATGCTCCTCACTTTGCAAAGCCTGCAGCCGGTAATAGCCTGGAAAGTAGATTACTCAAGGTATTACCGTTTCAATTAACCGTCGCACAACAGCGAGTGTGGGAAGAAATCGGGGCTGATTTATCTCTGCCGTTCCCCATGAATCGACTGCTTCAAGGTGACGTTGGTAGCGGCAAAACGGTTATCTCGGCGTTAGCAGCCGCTCGCACGATGGAGTATGGCTATCAAGCAGCTGTAATGGCGCCTACAGAAATTTTGGCTGAGCAACACTATCTCAAAATGAAAGAATGGTTCGAGCCATTAGGAGTACAAGTGGCTTGGTTATCGGGTAGCCTAAAAGCAAAAGAAAAAAGAGCGGCACAAGAAATGATTGAGAGCGGTCAAGCGCAACTCATCATTGGAACGCATGCGCTCATTCAGGAAAATGTCAATTTTGCCAAGTTAGGATTGGCAGTCATTGATGAGCAACATCGTTTTGGGGTGCGCCAGCGTTTAGAAATTCAGCAGCGTGTAGGTTCTGAATTATTTTATTGCCACCAATTAATGATGTCTGCTACCCCCATTCCACGAACACTAGCAATGACCTATTACGCAGACTTGGATGTATCAGTGATAGATCAATTGCCCCCCGGTCGTAAACCAATAGCAACTAAAGTGGTCAAGGCCAGTCGTCGAGAAGAGGTCATCCAGGGGATTAAGAGCTGGCTATCTAGAGGATTACAGGCATATTGGGTTTGCCCGCTAATCGAAGAATCAGAAGCCTTGCAATTGCAAACAGCGGTAGAGAGCTTCGAACAATTAAGTCAGGCTTTGCCAGAATTTAAGGTGGGCTTGGTGCATGGTCGATTGAAATCTGAAGAAAAAGCAGCCATCATGGCCGCATTTAAGGCGAATCAAATTCAGTTGTTAGTAGCAACCACAGTGATTGAAGTAGGAGTGGACGTTCCCAATGCGGCGCTGATGGTCATAGAGCATGCAGAGCGTTTTGGCTATGCTCAAATTCATCAGCTGCGTGGCCGTGTAGGGCGAGGTTCAGCAGACTCTGTCTGTATTTTGATGTATGCAGAGCCATTATCTATGGCTGCTAAAGAGCGTTTACAGACATTGCGGGAAACCGCAGATGGTTTTGTGATTGCGGAACGTGATTTGTCTTTGCGTGGCCCCGGCGAGCTTTTGGGGGCAAAACAATCCGGTGATGCGATGTTGCGGTTTGTAGATTTGCAGCGAGATGCCTGGTTAATTGAATTAGCTCAACGGGCTGCCGAGCGATTGCTGTCTGATCATGGAGATATTGTGGAGCGTCATCTAGAGCGATGGCTGGGCTCCAGAGCTGAGTTTCTCAAGGCATAATTTGACTATGTCCTTAGTTGAACGACTTAAAGCCTACGCCTATCTCATTCGTTTAGATAAACCTATAGGCACTCTATTGCTATTGTGGCCAACTTTATGGGCTCTTTGGTTGGCAAGTAGCGGTATTCCAGATCCTCAAATATTGCTTATCTTTGTAGTGGGCACGTTTTTAATGCGTAGCGCAGGTTGCGCCATGAATGATTATGCTGATCGTGATTTTGATCGACATGTGCAAAGAACTAAGGGGCGACCTGTTACTAGTGGAAAAATTTCTGGAAAAGAAGCGGTTGGCGTAGCGCTGAGTTTGGCTCTCCTCGCATTTCTGCTGATTCAACCACTCAATGCATTTACCAAGCAACTTTCTGTACTTGCCTTATTAGTAGCATTTATTTATCCATTTACTAAGCGCTTCTTTGCTATGCCTCAAGCTGTTCTAGGGATCGCTTTTGGTTTTGGGATTCCAATGGCATATGCAGCAATTCTGAACTTTATTCCTTTGGAAGCCTGGATACTCTTTGTCGGCAATATTTTTTGGGCGATTGCTTATGACACAGCCTATGCCATGGTAGATCGAGATGATGATCTGCGTTTGGGTTTAAGAACCTCTGCTATCACCTTTGGTCAATATGATGTGCTGGCAATTGGCATAAGCTATGCCATTTTGTTTATTAGTCAGTTGTGGGTAGCGCAACTTGCCGAGTTAAGTAATTATTTTCTAGTGGGATGGTTTATGGCATTAGGCTGCGCCTTTTACCACCTCAAGCTGGTTTCCACGCGGCAGCGAGAAGAATGTTTTTTAGCTTTTCGCCACAACAATTGGCTAGGGGGATTTTTATTCTTAGGAATTGTTTTGGGGCTTGCTATTCTTAGCTAATGATTAGGGTCAAAATGAGTAACGCACTTTGTTGCGCTAGCTTTTTCCTAACTCATCGCCCATGACTTTGCCGCGCTGACTAGCGGCATCGATGGCTTTTTCCAAAATCTCATGCCAGCCATGCTGTTTCATCACATCTAAAGCAGCAGCAGTGGTGCCGCCTTTGGATGTAACGCGCTCACGTAAGATGCCAGCATGTTCTTCTGAGTTGTGGGCCAGTTGAGTCGCACCTTCCAGTGTTGCATACGCCAATGTGCGTGCTGTTTGAGCATCTAAGCCAAGCTTTTCACCAGCTGATTGCATGGCTTCTATAAACGCAAATACATAGGCAGGCCCACTGCCAGAGACTGCAGTCACCGCATCCATTAATTTTTCTTCAGCCACCCACACAGACTGACCAACAGCATTACAGATGGTTTCAGCTAGAGCGCGATCGGATTGATCAACTGCAGCATCGGCAAATAAGCCAGTGATGCCTTTACCAATCAGCGCTGGTGTATTGGGCATAGCACGGACACAGCGTGTGTGATCTAACCAGCGACTCATATCTTTGAGTCGAATCCCTGCGGCAATGCTGAGGATCAATGGGCCAGGTGCAGTTGCATGTTTTAACTTTGAAGCTAGACCTTTTGCAACGACATTAAAGTCTTGTGGCTTGATGGCCATGACTACCACATTATTTTTAGAAAAGTTAAAGGCAATTTGTTCTAAAGCCCCAATTCCTTGTACACCAAAATCTTCATAGAGCTTAAGAGCTGTTGTCGCATTGGCTTCCACAACTGAAATTTGATTGGGTTCGAAACCGTTATCTAGCAGTCCACTAATTAAGGCGCGACCCATATTTCCACCCCCGATAAAGGTAATGTGGACGTTGTTTTGATTAGGCATGGTGTGTTGTTGGTTCATTTAGTAATCTTATCGCGCTTCCCAAAGATTGCGGTGCCGACCCGCACCATAGTGCTTCCTTCGGCAATAGCAGCCTCAAGATCATCGGACATCCCCATCGAAAGAGTGTCAAAGAATAGATAACTTGGGTCAAGCGCCCGGCTTTTTTGTATGACATGAAAACAGTCTCGAACTGCAGCAAAGGCATTGCGCTGCACTTGAGGATCCATGCTTGGAGCCGGAATTGCCATCAAACCACGTAGAACGACGTTAGGTAATTTGCTGACGGCATCGCAGAGGGCCCTAGCTTCGGAGAGGGGTACACCACTTTTGCTCTCTTCATCACTGACGTTTACTTGAACGCAGAGTTGTAATTCAGGCAATTCAGGAAATTCTGCACGTTGAGTAGATAGGCGCTCAGCAATTTTTAAGCGATCAATGCTATGAACCCAATCAAAGTGCTCAGCAACTTCTCTGGTTTTATTGCTTTGAAGTGGTCCAATAAAGTGCCAGGTTAACCATGGACGTAACTTTTCTAACTGAATAATTTTCTCAACGCCTTCTTGGACATAGTTTTCGCCAAAAGCAGATTGACCGGCATGCATTGCTTCCTCAATGGCTGAGGCTGGGAATGTTTTGCTGACAGCTAATAGTTCAATATCTTCTGGTTCGCGCTGAGCTGCTAAAGCAGCCAACTCAATTCGGTTTCGTACCTGAATCAGGTTAACAACAATTGGATTCATGAATTCTTAGCAGATTTGCTCATTAACTGATCGATGATTTCGATCCAATGCAGCACTGGAGCGTCCTCTTGTTGAAGATGGGTTATGCAACCAATGTTGCCTGACACAATCACTTTAGCGCCCGACTCTTCGCAAGCGGCGTTGAGGTGAGCAAGTTTATTTTTCCGCAGTTGTTCGGATAACTCCGGTTGGGTAACAGAGTATGTACCTGCTGAGCCACAGCAAAGATGGCTGTCTTGACAGAGGCGTACGCCAATTCCAAGGTTAGTTAGAAGACTCTCCACCTTTCCACGAATCTGTTGTCCATGCTGCAATGTGCATGGAGGGTGGTATACCACTCCTGGCTTCGGATCTTGGCCAATTAATGCAATGAGTTCTTCTTGTAATGCTGGCAAGATCTCTGAAATATCTTTGGTGAGCGAAGCAATGTGTTTTGCTTTGGTAGCGTAAGCTGGATCATTTGCCAAAAGATGGCCATAGTCTTTCACCATGACGCCACAACCTGAGGCAGTCATCACTATCGCGTCAACCCCTTGCTCTATCAGTGGCCACCATGCATCAATATTTTGCTTGGCATTCTCCAGCCCGCCAGCTTGATCGTTGAGGTGATAACGTAATGCGCCACAACAGGTGGCATTAGGCGCACTAATCACTTGAATCTTGAGTGCATCTAGTACACGAGCGGTAGCTGAATTGATATTAGGGAGCATGCCGGGTTGTACGCAGCCTTCCAAGATCAACATTTTGCGTTTATGCATGGCGGTGGGTCTTGCATAAGGATCTACAGCAGAATGTAATGCGCGATTTTTTACCAACGGTATTTTGCGCTGAATACTTTGAGGCATGAAAGGTCGCACTAGTCGACCTAATGCCATTGCAGAGTTAAACAATGCAGGTTTAGTGAGACCTTCCTTAAGAGCCCATCGGGTAAGCCGCTGTCCAAGCGGGCGTGCAGGGGTGTTTTCTTCAGCCCACTTGCGCCCAATATCTACTAAGTTGCCATATTGCACGCCACTGGGGCAAGTGCTTTCGCAATTGCGGCAGGTAAGGCAGCGATCTAAATGTAAACGTGTTTTTTCAGTAGGAGTTTGGCCTTCTGCAATTTGTTTAATTAAATAAATTCTGCCTCGTGGACCGTCTAGTTCGTCGCCAAGCAGTTGATAGGTAGGGCAAGTGGCAGTGCAAAATCCGCAGTGCACACATTTCCCTAATATGCGGGCTGCTTCCAAACCTTCTAGTGTATTGGCAAATTGAGGGGCGAGTTGAGTTTGCATAGGAAACAGTTGAGGGCTATAGATGTCTAAGGAAGACGTTTTGTGGCAAATACGCCAGCAGGATCAAATGCAGATCTCAAACGGGCTTGAACTGCTTCAAGTGCTTTGGAATGGGCTTGCTCACTGAGCAATGTAAAGCGCTCAAGAGTGGGATCAACATCGGCGCCCAATTTAAAGCGAGTGGCATGACCGCCATGACGAGTGGCAAGGTTTTTAATAGCAGAGAAAGTGGCATCATCACTATTGCCCTTGAACCACCGTTGTTGCCCATGCCATTCCAATACCCATTCATCATCAGTATTAGGTATGTGAAGGGCTCCACAAGCAGCAGGTAGCGCTAAACGATAGAGTGTTTGATCTTTCCCTAAATTAGCAAACGTAGAAAGCTTTTGCTCGCGTAGAGCATGCCAAAATATTTCTGCATCTTGTGCGGAAATTTCTACTGCATTGACGCGCGCGCTCATCAGTGGAATAGCAGCTTTGACGGCAGCTACAGCTCCAGCAAGTCGAATAGTCAGTTCCCCATGATGTCCACTGCCTTTACCAATCCAGCAACTCGCAGAGAGAGGCAAAGGCTGACCTGCCCACTCATTAAGAATCTGCAATGCATTTTCTTGAGTAATCTGACAACGCAGTGATGCAGTCGCTGCAGGTTTGGGTAACACTTTGACCGATGCTTCCAATAAGAGCGCTAACGTTCCCATTGAGCCTGGTAATAAACGCGATACATCGTACCCAGCTACGTTTTTCATTACCTTGCCGCCAAATGAGAGATCTTGGCCTTTGCCGTCAAGTATTCGGGCGCCTAATACAAAGTTTCGTAAATTGCCTGCGCTAATTCGTCCGGGACCAGCAAGACCAGCTGCAATAGCACCACCAAAAGTTGCGCGCTCACCAAAGTGGGGTGGTTCAAAAGCGAGCACCTGATTTTTTTCTGCTAGTGCTGCTTCAATTTCTTGCAATGGAGTGCCAGCACAAGCCGTAATCACAAGCTCTTCGGGTTGGTATTCCAAAATCCCTGAATAGGACTGAGTGTTTAGTTTTTTGAAAGAATGATCATTTCCATACCAAGATTTGGTGCCGCCACCCTCGATTGAAAGAGTGGTATTACTTTTAGCTGCGCCAAGAATCTGCTCGCGAAAGTTCTCTATAGTGTGATTGGTCGCAGTCATTAGAAGCGCTCCAATTCAGGGTGAGGAAGAATGCCACCACTAATTCGCATACGACCATATTCTGCGCAACGATTCAAAGTCGGAATAGCTTTATCAGGATTGAGTAGTTTTTCAGGATCAAAAGCGGCTTTCACTCCCCAGAAAGATTCTCTTTCACCTTCGCCAAATTGCACGCACATGGAATTGATTTTTTCGATGCCAACGCCGTGCTCGCCAGTGATGGTGCCGCCAAGCTCGACACAAGCCTCTAAAATTTCTGTGCCAAAAGCTTCAGCACGATGCCATTCATCTTCATCAGCACCGTTAAATAGAATCAGGGGATGCATATTGCCATCGCCGGCATGAAATACATTGAGGCATCCCAAACCATATTTTTCTTCCATGCCTTGAATGCGCCTTAGGAGAGTAGCAATGTGTCTACGGGGAATGGTGCCATCCATGCAGTAATAATCTGCCGCTATCCGACCGGCAGCAGGGAATGCGTTTTTTCTACCACTCCAAAACTTTAAGCGCTCAGTTTCATTTTGAGATATTTGAATACCACTGGCACCTGCACGCTCCAGTACTTTTGTCATGCGCTCAATTTCTTCAGCAACTTCCTCTGGAGTGCCATCGGATTCACAGAGCAAAATGGCAGCAGCATCTAAGTCATAGCCAGCATGCACAAATTCTTCAACAGCACGCGTAGTTGCCTTATCCATCATTTCCAAGCCTGCAGGAATAATGCCAGCAGCAATAATGGCCGCTACTGCGTTACCACCTTTTTCAATATCATCAAAGCTCGCCATAATCACGCGTGCTAATTTGGGCTTTGCAACTAGTTTCACAGTGACTTCGGTTACAACTGCCAACATACCTTCGCTACCCATCACGATGGCTAATAAATCTAACCCAGGCGAATCTGGGGCCAAGCTACCGAATTCCACAACTTCACCATTCATCAATACACCGCGAACTCGCAAAACATTGTGTAATGTCAGACCATATTTAAGACAGTGAACTCCCCCAGAGTTTTCATTGACGTTGCCACCAATTGAGCAGGCAATTTGCGAAGAAGGATCCGGAGCGTAATACAAGCCTAGATGAGCAACCGCTTCTGATATTGCCAGGTTACGAACTCCGGGCTGAACCACCGCAGTGCGTGTGAATGGGTCGATGCTAATAATTTTTTTTAGTTTAGCTAGCGATAAAACCAGGCCTTGGGAGATTGGCATTGCGCCACCCGATAGACCTGTCCCTGAGCCACGAGGTACTACTGGAATTTGCATTTCGTAGCAAATTTTCAGAATTTTGGCGACCTGCTCCTCTGTTTCTGGGAGAGCAACAGCCAAGGGCATTCGTCTGTAGGCTGCTAAACCGTCGCATTCATAGGGAATCGTATCTTCTGGCTCCCAAAGCAGGGCATATTCTGGGAGTATCGGGCGTAGGGCCGAAACCAGTTTTGATTGAAGTGCGCTGATAGCGGCTAAATCGGGGGGTGGAGTCACCATATTCATGACATTCATTTTAGCCATTTACCTATAATTAAGCTCATGGGAAATCGACTATCAAAAATCGCCACTAGAACGGGTGATGCCGGTATGACAGGCCTTGGAGACGGAAGTCGGGTTGAAAAGGATCATTTGCGTATTTGTGCCATGGGTGATGTTGATGAACTGAACTCAGAAATCGGCGTTTTGATGACCGAAGAGATCCCAGAAAGCATTGCCCAGGAGTTAAAAACCGTTTTTTTACAGATTCAACACGATTTATTTGATTTGGGGGGCGAGCTTTGTATCCCCAATTACAAACTATTGAATCCTGAGCATGTAGCGCAATTAGATGTGTGGTTGGAAAAATATAACCAACAGTTGCCGCCATTAACTGAGTTTATTTTGCCAGGTGGTACTCGTGCTGCAGCACAGGCCCATGTTTGTCGCACAGTTTGCAGAAGGGCGGAGCGTTCTATTGTCCGTTTGGGCTGGGAAGAGCCTTTGTATGACTCTCCTCGTCAGTACGTCAATCGTCTATCAGATCTCTTGTTTGTCATTGCGCGCATTTTGAATAAAGCCGCAGGGGGCTCTGATGTGCTTTGGAAGCATGAAAAAAAAGAGACTAAATAAATTAGTCTCTTTCAGTGTTGCCTAGCTTACGTATTATTTTTTCTTACTTCTGCGTTTTTTCACTGCAGATGCAAGGCGCTCAAGTACTTGTACTGAGTCATCCCAGTTAATACAGGCATCAGTAATGCTCTTGCCATATTCCAATTTGCTTGGATCATCCTTACCAGGAGTGAATTTTTGAGCGCCATCGTTTAAGTGGCTTTCAATCATGACTCCAAAAATTTGTTGCGATCCAGATTCAATTTGCTTAGCAACATCATCGGCAACCAGAATTTGGCGCTCATGTTTCTTGCTGGAGTTGGCGTGTGATAAATCTACCATTAAGCTGCCACGCAGCTTTCCAGCTTCAAGCTCAGCGCAAGCAGCCTTAACATATTGTGCTTCGTAATTAGGCTCTTTGCCACCGCGCAAAATCACGTGACAATCCTTATTGCCTTTGGTCTCTACCACCGATACCTGACCATTTTTATGGACGGATAGAAAGTGGTGAGGACGGCCTGCTGCCAGAATGGCATCGGTTGCAATTTTGATATTGCCATCAGTACCATTTTTAAAGCCAATTGGTGCTGATAAGCCTGAGGCAAGTTCGCGATGCACTTGACTCTCGGTTGTGCGAGCGCCAATAGCACCCCAAGAAATGAGATCAGCAATATATTGCGGAGAAATCACATCGAGGAATTCACTACCGGCAGGCATCCCTAGGCGATTGATTTCCATTAATACTTGGCGAGCAAGACGTAATCCTTCTTCAATACGGTAGGATTCATCGAGATAGGGATCGTTAATGAGGCCCTTCCAACCAACAGTAGTTCGTGGTTTTTCAAAATAGACGCGCATCACGATCTCTAATTCGCCAGCAAAGCGCTCACGCTCTCCTAGGAGTCGTTGGCAATATTCCAGGGCTGCTCTTGGATCATGAATGGAGCAGGGCCCAATAATTACTAGCAAACGATCATCTTTGCCGTGAATAATGTCGCGTATTTTTTTACGCGTTTTGCTAATCAATGCTTCTGTAGGTGTTCCAGAAATTGGAAAGAAGCGAATGAGATGTTCTGGTGGTGGCAGAACAGAAATGTTGTCAATGCGTTGATCGTCAGTATCCGAAGTTTTATCAACGGCGGAATACCAATTAGCGGGATTCGTATTTTGTTGGCTCATACGGCTATTTTAAGCCGTAATTTGTCTTGGTTAGGCTGTGCCGCCTACTGTGAGGCTGTCTATTCTTAGAGTAGGCTGACCAACCCCTACTGGTACGCTCTGACCTTCTTTGCCACAAACCCCAACTCCGCCATCTAATTTGAGGTCATTGCCAATCATGGAGACTTGTTTTAAGGACTCGGGACCGCTGCCAATAATGGTGGCACCTTTGACTGGATATTGAATCTTGCCGTTTTCTACCCAATAAGCCTCAGAAGCAGAAAAAACAAATTTGCCACTAGTGATATCTACTTGTCCACCTCCAAAATTCACAGCATAGAGGCCGCGTTTAATGCTCGCCACAATTTCTTGGGGATTATCTTTGCCAGCTAGCATATAGGTATTGGTCATTCTGGGCATTGGCAGAGAGGCAAAACTCTCACGACGTCCATTGCCTGTTAAGGGCATTTTCATGAGTCTGGCATTAAGACTATCTTGTATATACCCTTTTAAGATGCCATCTTCAATTAAGGTGGTGCATTGAGTTGGCGTGCCTTCATCATCGATATTTAAAGATCCTCTACGTCCAGACAGGGTCCCATCGTCGACGACCGTGACACCTTTTGCAGCAACGCGTTGACCAATTCGTCCAGCAAATGCGGAGGAGCCCTTGCGATTAAAGTCGCCTTCAAGACCATGGCCTACTGCTTCATGAAGAAGTACTCCGGGCCATCCTGGTCCCATGACAACCGTCATTGGGCCCGCTGGTGCTGGGCGAGACTCTAAGTTGACTAGAGCGCCATCGACAGCTTCATCCACATAACGATGAATCAGATCGGTATCAAAAAATAGATAGTCATGCCTTGCGCCACCACCAGATGATCCTGACTCGCGACGTCCATTTTGTTCTGCGATGACATGTACGGAAACTCGTACAAGCGGACGGATATCTGCTGCCAGAAGGCCATCTGCTCTGGCAACTAAAACTACATCAAACTCACCAGCAAGACTGGCCATCACTTGGATCACGCGAGGATCGCGGGCTTTCGCACGGCGCTCAATACCCTCTAGCAATGCAATCTTCTCTTTGGGTTGCAAGGATTCAAGAGGGTTAAGGTCTGAATAGAGTTTGTTCGATAGGGGATGAAATAATTTACTTGCAACCGCTTGTTTGCCGCCTTGTGGGCCAATGACGCGAGTGGCTTTAGCTGCTTTGCTTAATGCCTCCAGATTGATTTCATCAGAATAGGCAAAAGCTGTTTTATCGCCATAAATTGCACGGACACCTACGCCTTGATCGATGTTGAAGCTGCCTGATTTAACAATGCCTTCCTCAAGACTCCAACTTTCGCTGCGTGTGTGCTGAAAATAGAGGTCAGCATCATCCAGGCGATGAGCAAACATGTTGCCGAAAGTATGGTGAAGATCCTTCTCAGATAAACCAGTGGGCTCAAGAAGAATAGACTTTGCTAATTTGATGAGGTCTGCCTGTTTTTTGGCTTTCGTCCAATTGGCTGGAAACAGTGCTTCAGGTGCATTCATAGAACGTAATTGATTTCTTTAAAGCTTTCGATGTGCGAGGGCTGGTAATTGAGAGCGTACCTCGTTTATCTTTTCTTTGCTGAGAGTGCCTGTAATAAAACCCTCACCTTCTGGTAGATCGTTCAGCACCGATCCCCAAGGGTCTATGAGCATGCTATGCCCCCATGTGCGTCGTTGGTTTGGATGGGTCCCTCCTTGTGCAGAGGCCAGTACATAGCATTGATTTTCTATTGCTCTGGCTCTTAGGAGAATCTCCCAATGGGCTTTTCCGGTAGTGTGAGTAAAGGCAGCGGGAATGATGTGGCAATCTATAGAGCCCATTGCCCGATAAAGTTCTGGAAAGCGTAAGTCATAACAAATACTGAGGCCAAAACTCCAGCTCTCTTGAAGATGATTGATTTTGAGAATCCCAGGCGCATCACCCGCCTCAATAGTTTCTGACTCTTGATAACGCTCCGTTTTTGTTTGAAAACCAAATAAGTGAATTTTGTCGTATCTTCCAATGACTTGACCGGAAGGACTATAGACAAGCAGTGTGTTCAGTACTTTATTGGGGTCAGTTGCTTTAAGTGGAATGGTGCCGGCGACTAAGTAAATTTGATTCTCTTTGGCAAATGCTGATAGTTGATCTTGAATTGGCCCAACCCCAAACTGCTCCCGTATCCTCACTTTGTCAGTATCTTTTAAGCCCATTAGGCAAAAATATTCTGGCAACACCACTAGTTGTGCTCCCGCCTGTGAGGCAGCATGAATGAGTCTGCCCGCTGTCATGAGATTGGTATTGACATCAGGCGTGGATACCATTTGAACCGAAGCAATATTCAACGTTGCGGGTGCATTCATTAGTATTTAATTAGTCGATTTAGATGGGATGTTTGGAGTGTTTTGAAGACTCGGTTTATCTTGTTCTTTAAGCAATTCTTTACTACGAATAGTATTTAGGGTTTTATCATCAAGAGGTTGGCCTTTTTGGTCCAAGGGAATCACTTCTGGATTATCCCAAGATCCCTGTACCAAATAGTCTGATTGCATACCGCGATTAATTTGACTAGTGACGAGATACTGTCCAATGAGTGCACTGAGACCCACAATCGGGTTAATTGCAAAAGCAGCAAGAGATCCAGCAGTGGCATCAATGGTTGGAAAAATCGTAATGCGTAAATCTTGGGTTTGTTTAAAGACATTGATTTGGCCGGTCATCGCAACTCGCGCTTGATCCAAATTCATGTTGAATTGTTTGGTCTGGGCAATGCCTTGATTGATATCAAAATTACTTGTAATCGTATTAAAAGGTGTGCCTTTAGTCACAATATTCCCAAGACTTCCTTGAAGGTCCAAGGTGGCAAACTTCAATAAACTTTGGAGGCTAAGGATGTCGAGAATTTTCGCCCCACTAGAGTTCACGTTAAGAAAACGTCCATTTTCAAGATTTAGGCTTGCTGTTCCGGAAAGCGTCTCTAATTTTGGATTAAAGGGCGGACCACTCCATTCCACATCAGCATTGATTTTTCCTGACCCGCCTTCAACTACATTTTGTGCGGTCCAATTGGTAATGATGAGACCCGCATCTTTAATATCCATAGCGATAGTAAGGCTGCTGCGATCCTCATTATTTTTGTCACCACCACGCCATTGACCCTTGAGGGTGGTGGCGCCCTGTGGATTGCTTGTCTGAATAGAGTCAATTTTTAGAACATTGTCCTCAGTACTGGTTTTGATTTTGACCTGTCCAAAATTTGCTTTGGACCATAAAAAATCATCAATAGTGATATCCAAACTCGGAATCATTTCGGGGTTGAGTGATTTTGCGGTGAGCGAATTATTTTTTGGGATCGCTGCTGTAGTGGTATCCGAAGTTACTTCTGGAAGCTTTAGCTTGGTTAGATGTCCGCTGATAAGACCATTGCTATAGCTCGCATGAGTAGCCTGATACTGCAATTGCCCGGCAATCATTGGGGAAGAAAGACGCAGATCCATAATATTTTTTTTGTAATTGGCGAGGGCATTCACATCTGGCCAGGCACGATCAAAAGCAATCAGTTTTTTGATTTGCGCTGTAAGTTGAATAGGGTTGGGATGAGATTCATCTACTGTGGTTTGGGCCGATCCCTTCACATTAAGAAAATCTTGCCATGCGTCTAAGTTAAGTTCATTGCTCGCCAAATTCAGATTAAAGCCCTGTTTTGGCATATTGGGGGGAGCACCAATACCAACGCTATGGCTGATGACATCATCGCGACCGATTACGCCTTGCAATGAGTAAAGATCTCCCATTTTTCCTGACCAGCTTGCACGATTAGGGTTGGATTTATCTTTTGCGTAAGTTTTAATATTGACTTCAGCCGTGAGTGGTGATCCAGCCAATTTAGATGCAGGAGCGGGCGCATTGAGCGACCAGTTTTTGAGATCGAAACGCAGATTCGTATTGCTGCCAAGTTTATTAAAGTTAACCGCACCCTCATAAGCAATCGAACCATTCATTGCATTGAGTAAGGGGCGAATCTCTGCGTGAGCGGACTTGGCAAAATACTCTTTAAGAAATTGAGTTTTGATATCGCCAGCGATACTAAAGTTTTGCTTATTTTTCCCTTGATCTGTGGAGGTAATCTTGATTGCACCCCCTAAGAAGTTGGCAGTGATATCTTCAAATTCGGGGTTATTTTCTGTAATGCGAATATTGCCTTTGAGATTTTCAAAAGGAGGTATACCAGACCATTCTGCTCGATTGCCTGGCAATGATAATTTCACATCGACATTGGTATCGCTTGAATCGGTTAAAGGAATCTTTAGGCCCAAGTTCATTTCCAGCGGCCCCGTAACGCGCAGATGTTGCTCAAGTTGATCTTGCGCTTTTCCTGCGGGAGAGGCATAGAAGTATTCTAGGAATTGACTCGCCTCTCCATTTGCGTGTCCATTAACGGTGAGTATGAGTTGCTTAGCGCTGACATTCGGTATTTCTGCGTGAAATGCATCCAAAGCAACTTGTTTATACGTCGCTTTGTCTATATCAACAGTGAAGTTTGCATGATTCATTGCAACTTTGCCGTTGACATTATTAAAGGTAGACCAAGTCCCTTGTGCTTTTGGTAGCCCTGGAACTGGACTAAACGCGGCGCCAGTAATCGGAAGATCTAAATTGAATTCCCCTTTTTGTGCATCGGCGAATGGCACTTCATTAGGGTCGCCTTTAATATGTAGACGCCCATTTTGAATAGTGCCGGCTTCAAATGCTTTGCTTAGATAGGTGCGAACTTCTTTGCTCATTCCTAAGGGTAAGTAACGATATGCAGTCTTCAGATTGGCTTTCTCAAACTCCATGTCCAAAGACATTGTGTCTGCTTCCTTGGGGTTGCCGACGATGTAATTAAGATTCAAATTGGTGGTGATCTCAGGATTGCTCAGCGCTACTTTTTTGGCATCAATTACCCAGCGCCCCTTTTGCTTTGCCCATTTGATCTGACCAGAAGCTTTATCTAATTGAATTTTGGGATCTTCTAGTAGGTCATACACCTCAAGACCCAAATTATTTGATTTCAGGGAGAAGCTACCTTCTTTATGGGTGCTAGAAATAAAGCCAGATAAATTAGAAACTGATGGAATTGATTTATTGATGCCTACAAAGCTCAAATTAATGAGTTTGGCGCTCACGCTAAAGTCTAATTTGTTGGATTTGAACCAGCCGCCTGGAATATTGAGTGCGGATAGAGGCGACTTGCTTTCGGACCAGTGAATATCAAGATCCTCTAGTTCACCTTCTGCTTTAGAAGTCTTAATCCACTGATGAACCTTTTTAGAAAGTGGTAAGTTCAGTGCAAATAAAGCAACATCCTCAACTAAAATTTTTGGCGAAGAAAAACCAAATTCTTTAATCTCACCATCGGGACCTGGTGGGCGCCAACGGAATGTCATGGGGCTTAATTTCTCGAGGGGCGCAGATTTCGGGCTATCCATGTCTCGCCAAGAGAAAGATTTGGTGGAGATGGTAATTAATCCATCTTCAGTTTCTTGCAACAAATTGGTTTCCAGTCTACCCAATGCGATTGCATCTTCGCTTTTGGATAGTTGTACGACTAGCCTATCAACAGCAACAAAAAATTCACCGCCATCAGGTTTGGCATTATCAATTTTTAAATTGCCATTAGAGCTCAGAATTCCTTCTAGGCTATAGAGTTTTAATTTGAATTCTCTAGCGATTTGGTTGAGGTCAAGCGCGGTCAAGTTCCAAGATAGGTTGCCAATCCAGTCGCGCCAGTTGCCCGGCTGTCCGCCAATGTGATGCACAAAATCTACATTGACCTCTAAAGGACCTTTGTTCCATGGAGTAACTGCAATGAGTGCGCCACGATGCTTGCGGATACCATTCTCAAGGGAAAGTTTTTGCACTTCAATATTGCTTGGTAATTTTTTACTTTGCTCATCATCCCAAACAATATTGACGTTCTTGATATCGATTAAATCTTGCGAAAAAAGCCAGTTCTCGGCAGTGTAATCATTGCTACCGCCGTCTAGGGTAATGCCGGCAATTGTGATGATTCCTTTTGCGCTTCTTTGCGCTTGAATCTGCGCATCCTCAATATATATTTCATGGAAATAGGGTGCTAGGTGATAAAAAGATTTCCAACTGATTTCACCGTAGATTTTTTTAATGCTGAGAACGTCTTGAGTGTTGTTGGGTGACAGGAAGCGTAAGCCATCAATTTCAAATGCAGGTCTAATGCCGGTCCAAGAAACTTTGAGATCGTTTATTGCTACATTGACGCCAGCCCGAGCGCCAATCAGTTTTTCAACAGATGCTTTAGATTTTTCAATCTGGGGCCAAAGAATAAAACGAACGCCAAAATGACCAGCGATGAAAAATACGCCAATAACTGCCATCAATATGAGGAGGCGTTTACGCCAATCGGCACCAAAACCAGGAGGACGTTTTTTGAACGCGCTCTTGTGGTTAACTGGGGTGGTGTTTTGCGGCATGGCCTCTATTATCCGTCAGGCTTTGGTCAATTACCAAACTTCCGGGGTCTGATATTTGGTCGGTATTAAGATGGGGGGATGGATACGTTTTCACGGCAAATTGAGTTTTTAGAGCAGCACTCCAACTATGCGCGACGTTGGTTGCACGCTCAGCCTCTATGGCGTCAATGGTTGTGTGAGCATGGCTCCAAAAAAATAGATTTGCGCCAAATTCAGGCATTACTAGATTCATATAAGAGTGATGACGCCAATACGGTATGGGATGAGGCGCAATTCATGTGCCATTTGCGTCTGGCTCGTCAACAACTCATGCTATGGATCGCATTTCGTGATCTCAATGGTTTAGCTCAACTTGATGAGGTTACCCACAGCCTTAGCGATTTTGCTCAGCTAGCAGTTGCTCAGAGCATCACATTTATACGCAATGACTTGCAGCCCCGTTTTGGTGTCCCATGGAGCGAAGTAGCCAATTCGGAAATGCCGCTGATGGTAGTGGGTATGGGTAAGTTGGGAGGTTTTGAGTTAAACCTCTCATCAGATATAGATTTAATTTTTCTTTACGAACATGAAGGCGATACCCGCGGTGGGCCCAAGAGTCTCTCAAACCATGAATGGTTTACCCGCATGGGAAAACGTCTCATTAAGCTGTTGTCGGAGCATGATGAGAATGGGTTTGTATTTCGTGTAGATATGCGTCTGCGTCCGAATGGGGATTCTGGCCCTCTGGTATGCAGTCTCGATATGCTGGAGGAGTATCTCTTGGTTCAGGGGCGCGAGTGGGAGCGCTATGCCTGGATTAAAGGGCGATTGATTGCCCCCTTGCCTGGCTCAGAGAATTATGAGCATTGTGAAAAAGCATTGGATCAACTGATTCGGCCCTTCGTATATCGACGGCACTTAGATTATGGTGTCATTGCATCAATTCGAGAATTACATGCCCAAATTCAGCGCGAGGCGGAAAAACGTTCTGCTCATCATCAGGGTCGTTCGCGTGATATTAAGCTTGGGCGTGGCGGTATTCGTGAAATTGAGTTTCTAGCGCAAATGTTTCAGTTAATGCGTGGTGGTACCGATCCTCGCTTTAGAGTAAGGCCAACATTGCAGGTATTGGATTTAATTTCCCAAAGAGGAATTTTGCCGAACGCAGAAGTGGAGGCATTGACTGCTGCCTATATATTTCTGCGTCGTCTCGAGCATCGGATTCAAGTGTGGGAGGATCAGCAAACTCATTATCTGCCTGACGATGAAGAGGCTCGCTCACGACTGGCCGCCAGTATGGGTTTTTCAAATACAGAGAGTTTTATGTTGGAATTGGAACGACATCAAGATCATGTGATGCGTTTATTTGAAAAGGCTTTTTTATTGGACGATGGGGCACGTTTGGATTTAGCGCCACTCGATGGACATTGGGAGCCAGACCCCACCGTATTTCCACAAGCATCTCTTCGCTGGCATGCTTGGATTGAAAGCTCTAAGGCAAAAGTGCTTCCTGAAAAAAGCCGTCTGATTTTTGATGGCTTAATGCGGACCGCTGCACAACTGTTGGAGACTGATGATCATGCCGCTCTCAATCCTGATCAAACCCTATTACGCTTTTTTGATTTGCTCGAGTCTGTTGCTAGGCGCAGTGCTTATCTTTCCATATTGTCTGAGTACCCCAAGGCACTGGTAAATGTATTGGCTTTGCTGAGGGCCTCTCAATGGGGTGCTCAATATCTCACAGCGCATCCTCATCTGCTGGACTATCTTCTTAACTCGCGTACTGAGCAAATGCTGATTGAGCAGCCTGAAGCTTATTGGGCCGAGGTTAAAGCAAATTTAAATATGCGTTTAGATGATGTCATGGCTGATGGTGATGGCTCTGAGCAAGCAATGGATATCTTGCGCATTACTCATCACACCGAGACCTTCATCACGCTTTTGGCAGATCTGGGCATTGGGGTCGAACGCGCTTTATCGGTTGAAAAAGTGAGTGATCATTTATCTGCTTTAGCCGATTTAATCTTGCAAGCCACGATTGAGCGAGTTTGGCCTGTGGTGGCAAATAAATTTGGTTTGACTACAGATGCTCCAGCTTTCGCGGTGATTGCCTATGGCAAGTTAGGTGGTAAGGAACTTGGATACGCCTCCGATTTGGATTTAGTGTTTTTGTATCAAGCCCAAGAAAATGATTTCACTGCGCAAGAGGTGTATGCGCTTTTAGCTAAGCGCATGATCAATTGGTTAACTGCTTATACCCCTGCAGGCAGCCTCTTTGAAATTGATACCCGTCTTAGACCAAATGGATCAGCAGGTTTTTTGGTAACCAATACAGAGGCTTTTAAAAAATATCAGATGCGTGAGGGCGATAACGCCGCTTGGGTGTGGGAGCACCAGGCCTTAACTCGGGCTCGTTTTGCAGCAGGCAATCCTATCGTTGGTCAGACATTTGATGCTGTTCGCTCTGAAGTGTTGAGGCAAAAGCGCGAAATCGAACACTTGCGCACGGAAATATTAGATATGCGACGCAAGGTCCATGAAGGACACCCCAATGCTAGTGATGCCTTTGATTTAAAGCATGACTCAGGAGGAATGGTTGATATTGAATTTATCGTCCAATTTCTTGTATTGGCTTATGCCCATGAATATTCTCAATTGATTGAGAACTTGGGCAATATTGCGCTTCTCAGAATTGCGGGAGAAGCGGGCTTAATCTCTCCAGAAGCTGCGCAGCAAGTTGGTAATGCCTATCGATTCATGCGCGCCCGTCAACATCGCTTGCGACTCGATGGCGCAGAAAAAACACGGATTAATTTAGCGGATGATGCTGAGCTTGTTACGGCAAGGGCCCATGTATTAGGGCTTTGGCAAACAATTTTTAAAGTCAGTCCTGATCATTCCGGCCAATAAAGGTTGCTGAAAGAATGCTGCTATTGCTCAAGTAGTTCGCGAGCATGTCGGCGCGTCGTATCTGTAATCGTTGCGCCACCTAGCATTCTGGCTATCTCTTCAACTCGCTCTATTCTGCCTAGAGTCTGAACTTGTGAAATCGTTTTCTCAGCAGACTGTGCTTTACTAACTTTGAAGTGATGATTTCCTTGTGCTGCAACTTGTGGCAAGTGAGTTACACAAAGAATTTGGTGTGACTGGCCGAGTTGATGCAATAACTTGCCAACAGTTTCAGCGACAGCTCCACCGATGCCAGCATCAACTTCGTCAAAAATTAAAGTAGGTGTAAACGAGGCCTTGCTAGTAATGACACTAATAGCCAAGCTAATACGCGCTAGCTCCCCGCCGGAGGCCACCTTAGCGAGAGATCGTGGAGTGCTGCCCGCATGGCCAGCCACCAGAAACTCAACCTGTTCAAGACCATGGGAGCTGCCTTCTTGGAGTGGGGTCAAGGCAATTTCAAGACGACCACCCGCCATCGATAAGTGTTGCATTGCCTCGGTGACTTGTTGACTAAGGTCGCTAGCAGCCTTGCTGCGTTTTTGCGAAAGTTGTTTGGCAATCTTAAGGTATGTAGCTTCTTCTTGTTTTACTTTTTCACGCAGCGCTTCTATATTTTGTGAAGCTGTTAATGCTTCTAGGCGCTCCGTTGTATCCGCAAGCAGCTTGGGTAGCTCATCTGCTTCAGTGCGATATTTTCTGGCTGCGCCATGCAAAGCCTGCATTCGCTCTTCTATTTGTGCAAGTCTTGCAGGATCGAGATCAATTTTTTGTAAATAGCGATTCAGACCATGAATGGCCTCATCTAGCTGGATCTGGGCGCTCTCTAGTGATTCGCTGATAGGGCTTAAAGCTGAGTCATGATCAGCCAAAGCGCCAATACTGCCGCACACTTTTGATAGGGAGGATTCGAGCGAATGGTCGGCATTACTTAAAACCTCAAGTGCTTCTTGGCAGCCGCTAATTAATTTTGCTCCATTAGCCAATTTTGCATGCTCACTTTGAACATGGGCCCACTCTCCTTCTAGCGGCGAGAGTGCGGTAAGTTCTTCCAGTTGCCATTCCAATCGTTCTCGTTCGCGCTCAATGTCTTGACCTGCATTTTCTGCTTGCGCAAGACGGCGACGTGAGTCGTTCAGCGTCCTAAAAGATTGCGCTACTTCTGTAGCCAAAGGCAGCAAGCCTGCATGACGATCTAATAGATCTCGCTGAGCACCGCTTTTTAAGAGCAGCTGGTGAGCATGTTGACCATGTATATCGACCAACTGATCACCTGCTTCGCGTAGTTGCGCTAAGGTAGCAATACTGCCGTTAATAAAGGCGCGACTACGACCGTTAGATTCAATAGTTCTTTTGAGTAACAAGCTTTGCCCACCATCTTCACTTGGAAAGCCTTGTTCATCCAACCAGATGCTAAAAGACGGCAGAAGTTCCGGATCAATTCGAAATTGTGCGGAGATCTCAGCGCGATTACTGCCCTCTCGAATTTGGCTGCTATCAGCGCGTTCTCCAAGTACAAGGCTTAGGGCATCGAGGAGGATGGATTTTCCCGCACCAGTCTCGCCGGTGAGCACGGTAAAGCCACTTGCAAAGTCGAGTTCAAGCTGATCAACAATGACAAAGTCACGAAGGCAGATGGTTTGAAGCATGTATTAGCGTAGCAAGAAAATCGACATCAGAAAGTCGATGGGTATTCATTCCAATGCAATTTTTCACGCAAAGTTTTGTAGTCGCTGTGATTGCTCGGGTGCAAAAGAGTGATAGTTTTATCGGATTGACGCACTTCAATTTTGTCACCACTTTGCAAGTTGGTTTGAGACTGCATATCAAAATTGACAATGACATCTAAACCATTCACCACTTCAATCACAATTTTGCTATCTTGTGGCAAAACGATAGGGCGATTCGATAAAGAATGTGGCGCAATAGGGGCCAATAAAATTCCTGCAACATGGGGATGCAGGATGGGTCCGCCGGCTGATAAGGCATAGGCGGTTGATCCTGTTGGTGTAGAAATAATCAAACCGTCAGATCTTTGGTTATACATAAAGGATTTGTTTACATGTACCGCCAATTCCACCATGCCAGAAATTCCTGAACGGTTTACCACCACATCATTCAAAGCCAAAGCACAATTAATCACTTTGTCATCACGTAGAACGGCGCCTTCAAGCAAAGTTCTCGTATCCGCTTCATATTCGCCAGCAATAATCTTGGGCAAAGTATCTTTGACTAATTGGAAAGGAATGTCTGTCATGTACCCCAGGCGTCCCATATTGATACCTACCAAGGGGACATTGCTGCCTGCTAGTTGACGTGCAATACCCAACATCGTTCCATCGCCACCCAAAACCACGACTAAATCAATCGCTTTTGCAAAATCTTGCGGTGTTTTCGTAGGAAATCCACTCAGGCCAAGGTGGGAAGCAGTTTCTGACTCGATAAAGACCTCGCAACCAAGACCCTCTACCAGTTTAGCCAGGTCTTTTAAGTGCTCTTCGATGCCATCGGCGTGGAATTTGCCCACGAGCGCTACCCGGCTAAATGCCTTCTTGGAAGAATTTGGGGATGGGCTTAACATATGACGATTAAACCATAGGCATAAAATCCCTTCCACCATGGATGAACGTTCCCGCGCTTTATTAAAAACACTCATCGAGCGATACATCGAGGAGGGGCAGCCTATTGGCTCGCGGACCTTATCCAGATTTTCGGGTTTAGACCTCTCTGCAGCCACGATTCGTAATGTCATGGCTGATCTTGAGGATATGGGACTGGTTACTAGCCCACATACCTCGGCTGGTCGTATTCCCACTCCAAGGGGTTATCGTTTATTTGTGGACACCATGGTGACGGTCCGTCCCTTGGAGGCGATTGCGGCAAGAGAAGTCGAAAAAGGCTTATTGCCAGATTCTCCACAGAGAGTGCTCAATTCAGCGGCGCAAATTTTGTCCAATCTCACCCATTTTGCAGGTGTTGTGATGACGCCAAAACGTGCTCAAGTTTTTAAGCATATCGAGTTTCTTCGTTTGGGCGAAGGCAAAATTTTGTTGATTATGGTGACACCTGAAGGTGATGTACAAAATCGCATTTTGCCAACGAACCAAGACTACACCCCAAGTCAGTTGATTGAAGCGGGTAACTATATCAATGCGCAATTTGCTGGAAAAAGTTTTGATCAGGTTCGCCTTCATCTCAAATCAGACCTCGATAGTTTGCGCGCAGATATTTCTGGGTTAATGGCGCTCGCCTTGCAAAGTGGTGTAGCTGATTACGATATGAGTCGTGGTGACATGTTGTTATCCGGAGAGCGTCGTCTTTTGAACGTGGGAGATTTAAGTTCCAATTTAGATAAGTTGCGCAAGATGTTTGATTTGCTTGAGCAAAAATCTGTCCTCATGCAATTGCTCGATGTTTCTAGTCATGCCGATGGAATTCAAATTTTTATTGGTGGTGAGAGTGATCTCTTGCCGTATGAGGATCTGGCGGTGATTAGCGCCCCATATAGCGTAGATGGGCAAGTCGTCGGCACTCTGGGGGTGATTGGCCCTACAAGGATGGCGTACGACAGAGTTATCCCCATTGTCGACATTACTTCGAAGTTGTTATCGGGTGCGTTAAGTTCATAATTTTATAAATATTAGAGGCAATGACATTGAATCAAAATCCGCATCTACGTGCTTCTAAAACAGCAGTACTTTTATTAAATTTAGGCACACCATCGGCACCAACACCAAAAGCGGTGAAGTCTTATTTAAAAGAGTTTTTATCTGATCCTCGGGTAGTTGAAATTCCACGCTTCATATGGTGGTTCATTCTCAATGGCATCATCCTGCCTATTCGTAGTGGTGCATCAGCCAAAAAATATGCATCTATTTGGTTGCCCCAATTAGGCTCACCTTTGATGCATTACTCACGCTTGCAAGCAAAAGAGCTGAATGACATTTTTGCTAATGAGGGTCACACAGTGTTGGTAGATTTAGCAATGCGATATGGCCAGCCATCTACCCAAGAAGTCTTGGAGGGGCTCAAGGCCGAAGGCATGGAGCGCTTATTGCTATTACCTCTCTATCCCCAATACTCTGCTACGACCACTGCCTCCAGTTTTGATGAGGTATTTCGTGTGTTGAGTACTTGGCGTGACCAACCAGAGTTACGTTTGGTGAAACACTATCATGACAATCCAGCCTATATCGCAGCATTACGAGATCAGGTCTTGAGTAGTTGGGACAAAGATGGTCGTCCTGATTTTTCTAGGGGCGACAAATTGATGTTTTCTTTTCATGGTTTGCCCAAGCGCAATTTAATGAAAGGCGACCCTTACCACTGTGAATGCTTAAAGACTGGACGGTTGCTTGGAGAGTCTCTTGGTTTGGAGCCGGGTCAATACATCGTGACGTTCCAATCGCGCTTTGGTAAAGCGGAATGGTTAAAGCCTTACACTGCCGCAACGATTGAAAAGCTAGCAAAAGAAGGTTGTCAGCGTCTGGATATTTTTTGTCCCGGATTTCCGGCGGACTGTCTAGAGACATTAGAGGAAATTGCAATGGAGGCGCGTGAAACCTTTCTAGAACATGGTGGGAAGGACTATCGCTATATTCCTTGTTTGAATAGCAACCCCCATTGGATTAAGGCTTTAAGTGATATTGCCTATCAGCATTTATTGGGCTGGTCATTGGGCACCGAGTCCTCTGAGGAGCTTGCCAAGCGCAATCAAAGAGCAGAACTTGCTCAGCGTTAATTTCTTAACGACCTTGAAATTCGCTAAACTGACCTCATATAGCAAAGCAAACGATCTAATTACAGAAAAGTGAATCAGCATTTATGAATCAAGAAAATCAAAACCCAGCGCCAGAACAAGAAAATACTGTAGCAGCTGCAACAGAGAATCCGGCTGAAGGTGGGAGCCAAGCTCCCGCCGAAAAATCTGCTGACGAACAAATCGCTGAGCTCAATCAAAAAATTACTGATTTGCAGGACAATTTCTTGCGTGCCAAAGCAGAAGGCGAAAATATTCGCCGTCGTGCGGTAGAGGATGTTGCCAAAGCCCATAAATTTGCGATCGAGAGTTTTGCTGAGCACTTAGTGCCTGTGACAGACAGTTTGTATGCAGCCTTAAACGCTGATGCAGCAGATGCAAAGGCAGTCAAAGAGGGTCTGGAGATTACGCTGAAGCAGTTGTTGTCTGCTTTTGAAAAAGGGCGTATGACGGAAATTAATCCTGCAGTGGGGGAAAAATTTGATCCCCACCACCATCAGGCAATTGCCTCAGTGCCCTCAGACCAAGAGCCTAATACTGTGGTTTCGGTGCTCCAGCGCGGTTATACCGTGGCCGATCGCGTGCTAAGACCAGCATTGGTGACGGTTAGCGCCCCAAAATAAGCTAAAAAAAGGGGATTAACCCCCAAAACGGCATAAAAAAGGCAGATTTCTGCCTTTTTTGCTATTTACCCTCTTGAATTTGCTCCTTTAGACCCCATTTAGTGAGTATTGGAAATTTCATGGCAGTTCATCTGAATTGCCTCTGACAACCTACAAAACCTAGAAGTACAACAAATAACTTAATTTTTTGGAGCCATTATGGGAAAGATTATCGGTATCGACTTAGGAACCACTAACTCTTGTGTTTCCGTCGTAGAAAACAATGCGCCTAAAGTCATCGAGAATGCTGAAGGTGCTCGCACAACTCCATCCATCATCGCTTACGTTGAGGATGGCGAGGTATTGGTTGGCGCGCCTGCTAAACGTCAGTCAGTCACCAATCCTAAAAATACCATCTACGCAGTGAAGCGTTTGATGGGTCGTAAATTTGAAGATCCAGAAGTACAAAAAGACATCACTTTGATGCCTTATGCCATTATCAAAGCAGATAACGGTGATGCATGGGTAGAGGCGCGCGATAAAAAAATGGCACCTCCACAAGTGTCCGCTGAAATTCTGCGTAAGATGAAAAAGACTGCCGAAGACTATCTCGGTGAAGAGGTGACTGAAGCAGTGATTACTGTGCCCGCTTACTTCAACGACAGTCAACGTCAAGCCACTAAAGATGCTGGCCGCATCGCTGGTTTGGATGTCAAGCGCATCATCAATGAACCAACTGCAGCTGCTTTGGCTTTTGGTTTAGACAAGCAAGACAAAGCTGATCGTAAGATCGCTGTTTATGACTTAGGTGGCGGTACATTTGACGTGTCCATTATTGAAATCGCCAACGTGGATGGTGAGAAGCAATTTGAAGTACTCTCAACCAATGGCGATACATTCTTGGGTGGTGAAGACTTTGACCAGCGCATTATTGATTGGATCATTGCTGAGTTCAAGAAAGAGCAAGGCGTTGATTTAAGTAAAGATGTTTTGGCATTGCAACGCTTAAAAGATGCTGCTGAGAAGGCTAAGATTGAATTGTCCTCGGCTCAACAAACTGAAATCAATTTGCCTTATGTGACAGCTGATGCAAGTGGTCCTAAGCATTTGAACTTAAAGTTGACTCGCGCCAAATTGGAATCTTTGGTTGAGGAATTGATTAACCGTACTGCTGGTCCTTGCCTTACTGCAATTAAAGACGCAGGTGTGAATGTTGCAGATATTGATGACGTGATTTTGGTCGGTGGCCAAACTCGTATGCCTGCAGTTCAGGAAAAGGTTAAAGAGATCTTTGGCAAAGAGCCACGTAAGGACGTCAATCCAGACGAAGCGGTTGCTGTAGGTGCGGCAATTCAGGGATCTGTATTGTCGGGTGATCGTAAGGATGTATTGCTCTTGGACGTTACCCCATTGTCATTGGGTATCGAGACTCTTGGTGGCGTTATGACCAAGATGATTCCAAAGAACACCACCATTCCAACCAAGCATTCACAAGTGTATTCGACAGCTGAAGACAATCAGCCTGCAGTAACTATCAAGTGCTATCAGGGTGAGCGTGAGATGGCTGCTGCTAATAAATTGCTTGGTGAATTTAATCTCGAAGGGATTGCACCTGCGCCACGTGGATTGCCACAAATTGAAGTGACTTTTGATATCGATGCCAATGGTATTTTGCACGTCACAGCAAAAGACAAGAACACTGGCAAAGAAAACAAGATCACCATCAAGGCGAATTCTGGTTTGACCGAAGAAGAGATCCAACGCATGGTGAAAGATGCTGAAGCAAATGCGGCTGAGGATAAAAAAGCATTAGAGCTCGTGACTGCACGTAATACGGCAGATGCATTGGCTCACTCAACCAAGAAAGCCTTGGAAGAGCATGGTGCTAGCTTAGAAGCCTCCGAGAAAGAAGCCATTGAAGCTGCTCTCAAGGAGTTAGACGAAGCAATCAAGGGCAGTGATAAAGCTGCGATTGAAGCCAAGACCGAAGCATTGGGTAAGGCTAGCCAGAAGTTGGGTGAAAAAGTCATGGCAGCTGAACAGGCAAAAGCGGCTGGTACTGCAGGCGCCGCCCCTGGCGGTGAGCAAAAAGCCGCCCCGGATGCTGACGTAGTTGATGCTGACTTTAAAGAGGTAGATGACAAGAAGTAATCGAGTCAATCTAGTGTGATGAATGTAGTTTTGTAGTACTGCAATAACAAGTCGGCTTCGTGCCGACTTGTGCCATTGTGGATGTTGAGAGGAATAGGCCGTGCCTAAAAGTAAACGCGATTTTTATGAAGTGTTGGGTGTTGCAAAAGGTGCCAGCGACGATGAGCTAAAAAAAGCCTATCGCAAGTTGGCGATGAAGTATCACCCTGATCGCAATCCAGATAGTAAGACGGCTGAAGCTCAATTTAAGGAGGCTAAGGAAGCCTACGAAACACTTTCGGATCCCAATAAACGTGCTGCTTATGATCAATATGGTCATGCTGGTGTTGATCCATCGATGGGTGGGGGATTTGGAGGTGGCTTTGGTGGCGGTGGTTTTGCCGATGCTTTTGGCGATATCTTTGGAGATATCTTCGGGCAAGGCGGTGGACGTCATTCTGGCCCCCAAGTCTACAAAGGCGCCGATTTACGCTACAACATGGGTATCACTTTGGAGCAGGCGGCTGAGGGTTACACCACGCAAATTCGGGTGCCAAGTTGGAGCGATTGCAAGCCCTGTCATGGAACAGGAGCTGAGCCAGTCACAAAAGCAGAAAAATGTTCTACCTGCGATGGTCATGGTCAAGTACGAGTGCAGCAGGGCTTTTTTTCAATGCAGCAAACTTGTCCGAAATGTCGTGGCACAGGCGAGTACATACCCAAGCCTTGTAAGACATGTCATGGCACTGGCAAACATAAAGAGCAAAAAACACTCGAGATCAAAATTCCAGCGGGCATTGATGATGGCATGCGTGTGCGTTCAGTCGGCAATGGCGAACCCGGTATTAATGGCGGGCCATCAGGTGATTTGTATGTAGAGGTGCGCGTTAAACCGCATAAGGTATTTGAGCGTGATGGCAGTGATCTGCATGTGCATTTACCAATTTCTTTTGCAACCGCAGCTATTGGTGGAGAAATTGAAGTACCTACCTTGTCTGGTCGAGTTGAGTTTGAAATTCCGGAGGGAACTCAAACTGGTAAAACATTCCGTTTGCGCCATAAAGGCATCAAAGGCTTGCGCTCTACTTTAGTAGGCGATTTGTTCGTGCATATTTTGGTGGAGACACCGGTAAAACTTACCGATGATCAGAAAAAATTACTTCGCCAGTTTGATGAAAGTTTGAAGTCTGGTGGTGACAAACACAGCCCGCAACAAAAAGGCTGGTTTGAAGGCGTTAAGAATTTCTTTAGCTAGGATCTGAGGGTCTAGCCAGCAAAGCCGTGTTCTGGCGCGGGAAATTTTCCAGACTTCACTTCGCGCACGTATGCTTTCACGGCAGACTCTATCGATTGATGGCCTTCCATAAAGTTCTTTACGAACTTGGGAGGTCTGCCGGGGCTAATGCCCAACATGTCCGGCAGTACTAAAACTTGTCCAGAGCAGTCTGGTCCTGCACCAATACCAATTGTTGGAATATTGAGTTCAGTAGTAATTTTTTCACCTAGGGATGAGGGGATCGCCTCCAGAACAACCATTTGTGCGCCTGCTTCCTGACAAGCGAGTGCCTGCTCAAGCATCAGTGTTGCAGCGTCTTTAGATTTACCTTGCACTTTATAGCCGCCCAATACATGAACAGATTGGGGCAAGAGGCCAAGATGGGCGCAGACAGGAACGCTACGTTTAACAAGATAGCGAATAATTTCGATTTGCCAATCACCGCCCTCTAGTTTCACCATGTCAGCACCAGCACGCATCAGCGTTGCGGCAGAGTCTAATGCTTGGACTGGATCGCCGTAGCTGGCAAATGGTAGATCGGCAATTACAAATGCATGTGTGTTAGCACGCGCTACGCATTCTGTGTGATACGCCACTTGTTCAACAGTGACCGGAGTGGTGCTGCTATGACCTTGAATGACATTGCCTAAGGAATCACCAATCAGAATCACTTCAATTCCGCAGCGATTTAATAGCGCTGACATAGTGGAATCGTATGCAGTGAGCATCGTAATTTTTTCACCCTCAGCGTGCATTGCGAGGAGCTTAGTGATCGTAATTGGCTTATCGCCCTGTAAGTAACCCATGGCGAGAGTTTAATGAATTAATGCGCCGTTTGGCTATAAACGTCTTTTTCCCCGCAATTACAGTTGCGGCAAGGGAGTTTTTCAATTCTTTGATGGGCTACTTTGGGTAGATAAGCCTTCAATTGCCCAAAATTGGGTAAGAAAAAGTCTGGCGCGATTTCTAGTAGAGGAAGTAATACAAAAGAGCGCTCAATGATTTTAGGGTGCGGAAGCATTAATTCAGTTTCATTTTGCGTCACACCTTCATAGAACAGGATATCGAGATCAAGTGTGCGAGGTGCGTTAGCGTAAGGTCTCTCCCTCCCAAATTCTTGCTCAATGGCTTGGCATACATGTAAAAGACCGTAAGGTGTCAGTTCAGTTTCAATCTCAATGACTGCATTGATGTAGTCGCCGCCAAGTGCTTCTACGGGTGCGCTTTGGTAAAAACAGCTCTTAGCAAGAATATGCAATTCGGAGCGTTGCGCTAAGCAGACGATAGCATCGGTGATCAGCTGACGTGTGTCGCCGATATTGCCACCAAACCCGATAAACGCTTTTGCCATACGCTTCCAAACTCTAGATGAAATGACTTTACCGAAATTTTGGAAAGTTTGCTTAACCTGCTGTAGGTTCTGGTGAGGCGGTCGTTGCCGAGGTGGCTTTGGGTTTTCTGCGTCGACGTCTTTTAGTGGCTGTTTTGACCGCTGCGCCCACTTCGTTTTTGACGCTCGCTAGCAAGGCTTCTTGGGCGCTTGGGTCGGCTGCAATGAAGTCCGTCCACCACTGACCCAACGCGGGATTTTGCTCACCTGTTGCACAGCGTAGCAACATAAAGTCATATCCTGCCCTAAAACGGGGCGACTCTATTAGTCGATAAGGGTAGCGTCCAACTCGCTTCTCAAAACGAGGTTGCATGGACCAAATTTCTCGCATGTCACTCTCAAAGCGACGCTGAATAGTCATACCGCTGCTTTGGGCGGCAATCGTCTCGTCCATGGCATCTTGGAGTGCGGGAATATTAGCCATACCCTTAGCAAGGTTTGCCTTCCAATTTTGGAGAAGATCTGGCCAAAGTAAAGTGGCAAATAAAAATCCTGCTGAAACGCTTTTGCCAGACTGAATACGTTGGTCTGTATTTGCAAGGGCGAGCTTTACAAACTGATGTCCTTCTGAAGACTCTTCACCATCATCAAGAATGCGATCCAAAAGGGGTAGCACACCATGATGCAAGCCAGCCTCTTGTAAACCTTGGATTGCAGACCATGAGTGACCTGACATTAACAGTTTAAGAATTTCATCAAAAAGTCTTGCGGGAGGAACATCCTCTAGGAGTGTGCTCAGTTTGGATATAGGCGCCCTGGTATCGGCATCTAAAGTAAATCCGGTTTTAGCAGCGAAACGGATGGCTCGCAGCATACGTACTGGGTCTTCACGGTAGCGCTTTGCAGGGTCACCAATCATGCGCAAAGTTTTCTTTTGCATGTCTGCCATACCGCCGTGATAGTCCAACACGGTTTCGGTAGATGGATCGTAATACATGGCATTGACAGTAAAATCGCGCCTTGCAGCATCTTCGCCTTGTGATCCCCAAACATTGTCTCGTAAGATGCGACCACTTTCAGCGACATGATCACCAGCGTTTTCTAGCAATGCGCGAAAAGTAGAAACCTCAATAATTTCCGGATGACCTTTACCAAAGAACGTCACATGCACAATTTGAAAGCGGCGACCTATGAGGCGTGCCTTTCTGAATAATCTTTGTACTTGATCTGGCGTAGCATTGGTCGCTACATCAAAATCTTTGGGAGCAATGCCTAAAGCTAAATCACGTACTGCACCACCCACAATAAATGCCTCATAGCCTGCATGCTGTAGGGTCTGGGTTACTTTGACAGCGTTTTTAGACAACAAGTGGGGGTCAATCCGATGCGCCTTCTTAGGTATGCGCTTAGGCGAACCCCCATGAACCGCATGCGTATGCTTGACCATGGGGTCACGTCGCAAAATGCGTTTAATGAATTTGGTAATCATGCAAACAGCTCAAGTATTGGCCAATTACGCTTTTGTGCTTCTTGACGCAAACGATCATCTGGATTGGTTGCCACTGGATGACTGACCTGCTCAAGTAGTGGTAAATCATTCATCGAGTCAGAATAAAAATAACTGCGCGGTAACTGAGACAAGTCAAGATTTTGCTCGCCTAGCCATGTATGTACATTTTGTATTTTGCCTTCACGAAAGTTGGGGATACCCTTCACTTCGCCGGTGAAGATCACGTCAGACCCCACACCTTTTATTGCTGGTTCGGTGGCAATCAAGTGTTCGATGCCAAAGCTTTCGACGATGGGGCGGGTCACAAAACTATTGGTTGCGGTGACGACACAACAGAGATCACCTGCATCTTGATGCTTCTTGACTAGATCCACAGCCTTTTGACGGAGTTGTCCCGTGATGACCTCGGCCATAAATTGATCATGCCATTCCTTGAGTTGGGCGCGAGAATGTTCAGAGAGTGGCTTGAGAGCAAAACGTAAGAACTCATGAATATCGAGTTTTCCGTCTTTATAGTCTTGATAGAAACGTTCGTTTTGCTTTGCATAGTATTGACTATCGACTACGCCAATACGTGCTAAGAATTGTCCCCACTCATAATCACTATCACAGGGAAGTAAGGTATGGTCTAAATCGAAAAGAGCTAGTTGAGTCACAAATGAAAGACAAATTAAATAGATTTAGGAGTGAGCAGTTCACGCACCAGGGGTAAAGTAACTGCACGTTTTGTTTCTAGTGAGTAAGCATCTAAAGCGTCAATGAGAGCCATTAAATTTGGCATATCTCGATAAAAACGATTTAATAACCAAGGCAACACATCGGGGGACAGATTTAAGCCCCTAGCCTTGGCCGCTTGCTCTAATGCCTGTATTTTCTCATCATCGTTTAAAAGGGGTGTTTGGAAGATTAAACCCCAGCCAAGACGGGTGCGCAGGTCCTCTCGTAGACTTAAGTTTGCAGGGGCGGCATTGCCGGCCATGAAAATATGCATATTCTTGCTGGCCTGGATTTCATTCAGAATGCGAAAAAGAGACCCCACTAAGCGCTCATCCAAACGATTGACATCATCTACGGCAATGATGGAAGGCGCATTGGATTGAGTTAATGCTGGCAATTTTTCTTCCAGTCGTACCCAATTGGTCGGCTCATCTGGACTTAGTAAAAAGCATTCTAGCTTTGCATCTTCGGCAGCGTGAATCATGGCATTAAGTAAGTGAGACCGCCCAGAACCTTCTGGACCCCACCAATACATCCAGCGATGATTCAACGCATTATCGCCAATCTTTGCAATATTCTTTTTCCAAGAATCGCTCAAAGACTGAAGGGTTGTTATTAATGCTAGGTCTTTACCTGGCAGATAGTTTTCAAGACTTGCTCTTGGTGTATGACCAATGTCTAAAGCAAATTGTCTTGGAAGCGAAGAAGTACTCATTAATGCACTAAGACCAATTTATTTCTGATACCAAGAACTTTGGGTATACACAGACCAGAAATATTTCACTAAAACTAAGCTCACAGCGCTAATGGGGAGTGCCAATAAAACACCAAAGAACCCAAACAATTTGCCGAAGAAAAGCAATGCAAATAGCACTGCTACAGGATGTAAGCCGATGCGCTCGCCAACCAGGCGGGGCGTGAGGAAGAAGCCCTCAAGGAATTGACCAATTCCGTAGACCACTAACACGCCGATTACGGCAGTGCTAGGGCCAAATTGAAGTAATGCGGAGAGGACTGCTAAGCTTAATCCGAGGGTGATGCCAATGTAGGGAATAACAATCATTAGGGCAGTGAAAACGCCCAATGCAACAGCACCTTTAACATCTATAAAAGCCAAAGCAGCACTGTAATAAATTGCCATGATTGAAATGACGATCAGCATGCCTCTTAAGTATTGAGACAGCAAGCCATCGGTATGCATGACTAAATGATGCACAGTCGCTTGTGCGCGACGAGGAACTGCTTCTTGTAGCAGTTTGAAAAAGTGATCCCAATCAACTAACAAATAGAACATTACAAAAATGATGAGCACCGCATTTACAAACCCAGCAATCACTGAACTACCAGAAACTAGTACCGTATCAATAGTGGAATTCATTAAAGAATCGGCGTGATCGCTAATGTGTTCTGTAATTTTTTTTGTAGCATCCGCTTTTAAGCTATTCCAATCCAGATTCATGTGTAAGCTATCGAGCTTGGGGCCAAGCCATGCCTGAGTATTTGCTATCCAGTCGGGTAATTGAGAGCGGATTAGGGGGATTTCGTATTTCAGCAGGCTAATGAGCAGGCTCAAAATAAAGAAAATCAGCCCCAATCCAAACAGCATGGAGATGAGGGCCGCTAAAGGGCGAGGCGCTTTGTGCCTTTCCAGCCACAAGCACACTGGGCGCAAAGAGTACGCCAGTATGAATGCGGTCAAAAAAGGGGTAAAAATCTCAGCCATGTTCTTTAATCCTCTAGAATTCAATGATTCTACTGATCAAGTAGCATTTTTCACTAATATTGCAATCTAGCCATGACTTCATCTACCAATTCTTCTTCAAAAGGCCTTTCCTACCGCGATGCTGGCGTCGATATCGACGCTGGTGATGATTTGGTGGATCGCATTAAGCCGCTAGCAAAAAAGACCATGCGGGATGGTGTTTTGGCTGGAATTGGCGGTTTTGGGGCCTTATTTGAGGTACCGAAGCGTTATCAGGAACCTGTTTTGGTCTCTGGTACAGATGGTGTTGGTACCAAGCTACGTTTGGCGTTTGAATGGAATCGTCATGACACGATCGGCCAGGACTTGGTTGCCATGAGTGTGAATGATATTTTGGTCCAGGGTGCTGAGCCACTTTTCTTCTTGGATTATTTTGCCTGTGGCAAGTTGACTGTTGATACAGCAGCCACAGTGGTTGCTGGAATCGCTAAAGGGTGTGAATTGTCTGGTTGTGCGTTGATTGGTGGTGAGACGGCAGAAATGCCAGGAATGTATCCTCCTGGCGAGTATGACCTTGCAGGTTTTGCGGTGGGCGCAGTTGAAAAATCCAAAATTATTACCGGCAACAGTATTGTTCCTGGCGATGTCGTTTTGGCAATTGGTTCCAGTGGCGCGCATTCCAATGGATATTCATTGGTACGCAAGATCATTGAACGCGCAGGCGCAAAACCTACGGATGACCTTGGTGGTCGTCCATTGGGCGATGTAGTGATGGCACCCACAGAAATTTATGTCAAACCTCTGCTGAAATTGATTTCAGAGATCAATGTTAAGGGGATGGCACACATTACTGGCGGTGGTTTAGTGGATAACGTGCCACGCGTTCTGCCAGAAAATACTCAAGCTGTTTTACATCGCGATAGTTGGCAAATGCCCGAACTCTTTCGTTGGTTGCAAATGAAGGGTGGCGTTGCTGATGCTGAAATGGTCAGGGTATTTAATTGCGGAATTGGCATGGTCGTTATTGTTGATCCAAGCCAAGTAGATACTGCAATCCAATCGTTGACCGCTCAAGGTTTAAAAGCTTGGACAGTGGGTGAGGTCATTGAACGTCCAAAAGGTGCTCCCCAGACGATAGTGATTTAACGCTATTGTTACGACTGATTGCTACAAACAATCCTTGCAATAATCAATCGCCGCTTGGAGTTCCTTGGGATTAAAGGGGTCAAAAGTTTTGCGACCACTGATCGCTCTGAGCCAAGTTAACTGACGTTTCCCAAGTTGTCTTGTGGCAGCCAATGCCTTGTAACGCATCTGTTCGGCATCAATCTCGCCATTCAGATATTCCCAAGCCTGCCGATAACCTACAGATCGAATGGCTGGTAAATCTTGATGTAATGCAGTGTTCGCTTTTAGAGAACGTACTTCATCTAAAAACCCAGCTAACAACATTTCATCAAAACGTTTTTCTAACTGCTGATGTAGTCGCTTACGATCACTAGGCTCTAGCGATACTAGATTGATCCATGCAGGAATTGTGGATCCTTCCCTACCATCATCGCTGGGAGAGTCTGCTAGTAATGCAGACATTGGCTTGCCGCTGATGGCAAATACTTCTAAGGCGCGTTGAATCCTTTGTGAATCATTTGGCTTGAGTCGCAGAGCAGTTTCTGGATCCACTTGATCTAACTTGGCATGCATTGCTGGCCATCCGATCTGCTTTGCCTCTTCTTCTAAACGTAATCGAATTTCAGAATTCGCCGTGGGTAGCGCAGAAAGACCATATGCCCAAGCTCTCCAATAGAGCATGGTGCCACCAACGACGACTGGAATATTGCCTCTATTTCGAATGTCTGCGCATAATTGTTTGGCATCTTTGGCAAATCGGGCAGCTGAATACACTTCTGTGGGGTCAAGAATATCAATCAAATGATGAATGACCGTTGCTTGTTCTGATTTGCTGGGTTTGGCACTGCCGATATCAAGGCCTCGATAGACCAAGGCAGAATCCATGCTAATGAGTTCAAGCGTGCGGCCAATAGATTTGGCATATGCTGCCAATGACATGGCTAGATGAGTTTTGCCAGCACCAGTGGGTCCTACTATGCATAGGATGGGTTTCTCGTCTGGTGTTTGCATGGGCTGAATGTAGGGTTCAGTTTGCATACTTCATTATAAGAGCCTGTTAATATCTGCATCGAACCTATTTTTGGAGCCCAAGTTGATTGATACCCTTTTGCAATTAAGTGATTTATTACTTCACGTTGATCGTCATTTAGATGTCGTGATTTCGCAATATGGTCCTTGGGCATATGGATTGCTGTTTGCGATTGTTTTTGCGGAAACCGGTTTGGTTGTTGCCCCGTTCTTGCCGGGTGATTCACTCCTCTTTATTGCTGGGGCCTACTGTGCAACTGAACACTTCAATATCTGGACCTTGTGTATTGGCTTATTAATTGCTGCTATTTCTGGTAATACAGTGAATTACTTTATTGGTCGATGGATTGGTAAAAGGGTGTTTAGTAGTCAGTCACGTTGGATTGACCAAGGCGCCCTTTTGAAAACCCATGCATTTTATGAAAAGCATGGTGGTAAGACGATTATCGTGGCACGCTTTCTGCCGATTATCAGAACCTTTGCACCTTTTGTTGCTGGTGTATCAGAAATGAACTTTTCGCGTTTTCAGTTATTTAATATCACTGGTGCGGTGTTATGGGTTGTTGGTTTGGTGGTTGCTGGATATTTCTTTGGCAACATTCCTGTGATTCGTCAAAATCTCAACGTGATTGTGTTGATTGGCGTGGGTGCCGCAGCAGTGCCGGTAATTCTTGCCGCCCTTTACAAAATATTTCAGCGCAAGAAAAGTTAAACCACACTACTTAATGTAGTTTGGTTTGACTTTCTAAAGTGGCAATATGCTCCCGAATATCGCTTGCATCTTCAGCTTCGGGGGCTTCATTTAAGTAGCGATGCATGTCTGCTAGTGCTGGACGCAAATATTCCAGTTGTGCAAAGATAAGTCCACGATCTCTAATTTCTTCAATAGAATCGGGCAACAAAATCACTAAGCGCTCTTGAATTCCCAGTAGACGCTCCCAACGCTCGTGCTCGGAGTAGATCATTTTGAGATTACGTAAAAAGCGTGACAGAATTTCTCTTGGGCTTGATGCCCGCAAGAACACATTGAGTGGCAGGCTAAGCTCCCCACGGTAGCCTTTTGCATCAAGATAAGGATCAAGCATTTCTTGTAGTTCAAGCTTAGATAATGATTCTCCGGTCAGTGGATCCATGATCACTTCGCCTTGTTGCAATGAGATGCGCATCATGAAGTGGTTGGGGAAGGAGACGCCACGAATTTTTAGACCAATTTGCTGACCTAACTCCATCATTAAGATGGCGAGCGAAATAGGAATTCCGCGACGATTTTCTAGTACGTGATGTAAATAAGAATTTTCTGGGGCATAGAAATCATTGGCATTAGGTCCAAAGCCCAGTTCAGCATAAAAAAAGTGCTTCAAAATTTGTAAGCGCTGAATAGCGGACGTATCTGGTGTAATCCGCGCTTTTAATTTATTGCCTAATTCATCAAGATGATCTAGAACGCCTTGCACATCCAAATCTGGATAGGCGTGTTGCGCTACTGCAATTGCAGCTTCCGTTAAAGGGAAGTGCTCATCCTCTGTTACAAGAGAAGTGAAATAGTCTAGTTGTTGTGTTGGCATACATCCTATTTTGCATGACGCAGGAATTTTTGCCAGCGAATTCCTACTAAAGCTAGGGCGCCAAAGTAAATCAAGGCTGCAACAATTAGCCACATCGCTAGCAAGGCAATCCGTATCCATGGCTCTGCTTGCAGGGCAATCCAATCATGCGCACTAGCTGCATATAGCAGCGCCGCTGAAAATGGAATGAGAGCTAAAAAGAGTTGGCCTAAATACTTCAACCAGGCTGCATTTGGAAGTGCCCCGCGCTTGTGAAGACCTCTCCAGAGCAGGGCAGCATTAAGGCAGGCACCAGCGCCGACCGAAAGGGCTAAGCCCGCATGCCCAAACCAGGGGACAAAGACTATGTTAGCAAGCTGGGTTGCAACGAGAACGATCAGGCCAATTTTGACTGGGGTGCGAATATCTTGGCGCGAATAAAAGCCAGGCGCCAAAATTTTGACCAAAATTAAACCAATGAGACCAACACCATATGCCGCTAATGCACGTTGTGTCATGAGTACATCTAGTGCGTTAAATTTTCCGTAGTGATACAAGACGGCCGCTAGAGGTTCACCAAAAATAAACAGTGCAATTGCAGAAGGTGCTGCAAGCAAGAAAGTGAGCTGCAAACCCCAAACCAATAACTCGCCTGCATGCACCAAATCATTTTTTGCATTTGCTTTACTGAGGCTAGGGAGCAATACCGTTCCTAATGCTACGCCTAGTAAGGCGGTTGGAAATTCCATTAAGCGATCTGCGTAAGACAGCCAAGAGACGCTACCTGCTTGCAGTCTGGAGGCAATATTGGTGTTGATGATCAATGAAATTTGTGCGACGGATACAGCAAAAACGGCGGGCCCCATCAGTTTTAATACGCGTCTGGCATCTGGGTTACTCATGGCAGCTTTGATTGCTTTCGGTAGCAATCCAATGCGCGGCAATAAACCTAGTCGAGCGAGTGAAGGTATTTGAATCGCAAGTTGTAAAACCCCGCCGACAAGAACACCAATACTGAGTGCATAAATTGGTTGGTCTAAATGTGGCGCCAAAAAGATGGCGCTGCCTATGAGAGCAAGATTGAGGAGGACTGGCGTGAAGGCTGGAATTGCAAAGCGGTGATAGGTGTTTAGAATTCCGGCCGATAAAGACACCAAGGAAATGAGTCCAATGTAGGGAAACATGATTCTCGTCATAACTACGCTAGCGTCATAAGCAGGGCCTCCGCTAAAGCCTGTGGCAATCACCAAAATGAGCAGTGGGGCGCCTATGACGCCGAGTAGGACTGTAACCAGCAAAGCCCAAAATAAGAGCGTGGCAACCGCATTTATCAGGGTTCTTGCCTGATTTTGGTCCTCGTGGGTCGAGATTTCGCCCAAAATGGGGACAAAAGCTTGCGAAAAGGCTCCTTCGGCAAAGAGGCGACGCAGTAGATTGGGTAGCCTAAAAGCCACATTAAAGGCATCCGTCCACTCGGAAGCCCCAAAACTACGGGCTATTAAGGTCTCCCTTAGCAGCCCCGTAATGCGGGAAAGCATGGTCAGGGAGCTAACCTTCGCGGCGGCAGATAGCAGGTTCATGAGCCGATTTTCACCGATTTATGGTTGGACTGGGCTTTTTTGCCCCTTTAAGGTAAAATCTAGGGTTTTGGCGAGCTTGCTTCTGGTTTTCAAGTGGGTCCGCAAGATTTTTAACTAATCGCATTTTGCAATTTATAGAGGCAAGGTTTAAAGATGGCAAATACAGCACAAGCGCGTAAGCGCGCACGCCAGGCAGTAAAACAGAATGAGCATAACTCCAGCTTACGTTCAAAGCTACGTACTTCCATCAAGGCAGTTCGTAAGGCGATCGAATCTGGTGATAAAGCAGCTGCAGCAAAAGTGTTTGCAGCGACTCAATCAACAATCGACAAAATTGCTGACAAAAAAATCGCTCACAAAAACACTGCAGCACGTCAAAAGTCTCGCTTGTCTGCTGCTATTAAGGCGATGGCTGCTTAATTAGATTTTTGTTTTAGGCTGGTCGAATCTGATTTCGACCTAAGCCCGCTCCTTATCAGAGCGGGTTTTTGTTTTTAGGGCTGGGTTTGGGGTTTGGGTTCAAACTCGCAGGCCTCTTCTATCGGTAGGCTGTTGTCTTTGGCAAAGTTCATGACAAAGTCGAGCGCTCTTGGATCGAGGTCGCCTAGTCTGGTATCAATAACAACGCATTTCACTTTTGCAATAAGCACTGGTCTGACGTAGGGTGAATAAGTGAAGCGAGGGTCTCCAGCATCTCCTGGAGGGCGAAAAGTAGCCATCACCCCGCAAAGACGCTCCGCCCAATCACTAGGCCGAAATGGTTTGCCAGAAGTGGTAATGCCTTGAATGAAAAGCTTTTTGTGGTTCAAATTGACGTGAAGTTTGTGAAATCAGTATGACTAAGCCCTCTAGCTTAACAGCCTGAGGTGGCCGTAAGATGACTGTATGTTCTATTTTCGTGCAGTCGAAGGTTTTAAGAAAAAAATGCAAGCCAAAACTTTAGTAGAAAGCTCAACTATGACATCTCTGGCAAAGCCCCAAGTGCCCGGTCAGGTAAAGCACTATCTCGAGTTTGCCGATCTCACTCGAGACGAATATGACTACTTACTGAAAAGATCAGCATGGTTAAAAGCGAAGTTTAAGAGTTACGAGACTTGGCATCCATTGCATGATCGCACTTTGGCCATGATTTTTGAAAAGCACTCTACCCGTACTCGTCTCTCGTTTGAGGCGGGGATACATCAGTTAGGTGGCCATGCTGTCTATCTGAACACACGTGATACTCAGCTAGGCAGGGGCGAGCCTGTAGAGGACGCTGCTCAGGTCATTTCACGAATGACCGACATCATCATGATTCGTACTTTTGGCCAAGAGATTGTCGAGCGTTTTGCTGCCAACTCGCGTGTCCCCGTGATAAACGGTTTGACTAATGAATACCACCCATGCCAAGTGTTGGCAGATATCTTTACCTTTGTTGAGGCGCGTGGTCCCATTCAAGGAAAAACTGTCGCTTGGGTGGGCGATGCCAATAACATGGCGTATACCTGGATTCAGGCGGCACAATGTTTGGATTTTAAGTTACGGTTTTCAGCACCTCCCGGATATCAATTAGACCCAGCTCGTTTGGGAAAGAATGCAAGCCAATATTTAACGATTTGTGTAGACCCCAAAGATGCTTGCAAAGATGCCGATCTGGTGACGACCGATGTCTGGACCAGCATGGGTTACGAAGATGAAAATACTTCGCGCATGAATGCTTTTAAAGAGTGGATGGTGGATGAGGAGCTAATGGCAGTAGCCAAGCCCAATGCGCTATTTATGCATTGTTTACCAGCGCATCGCGGCGAAGAGGTGTCTGCCGGTGTAATAGATGGCCCCCAAAGTATTGTTTGGGAAGAGGCTGAGAATCGTTTGCATGTTCAAAAGGCGCTCATGGAGTATTTGCTTTGCGGCCGATTGGATTAAGAGAAAAACGAAAGCAATAAAATACTAAATAATTCGTTGCAATTTATTTTTGATTGAATAAGAAAACATGTCTGATATTAAAAAAGCAGTCTTAGCGTATTCCGGTGGTTTAGATACCAGCGTCATTTTGAAATGGCTTCAAGATACCTATGGTTGTGAGATTGTGACTTTTACTGCCGACCTAGGTCAGGGTGAAGAGCTGGAGCCTGCCCGTGCCAAGGCCTTGCAGTTTGGAATTAAGCCGGAAAATATCTTTATCGATGACTTGCGTGAAGAGTTTGTGCGCGACTTTGTGTTCCCCATGTTTCGTGCCAACACGATCTATGAAGGCGAGTATCTTTTAGGAACCTCTATTGCTCGCCCCTTAATTGCAAAACGCCAGATTGAAATCGCCCGTTTAACTGGCGCAGATTCTGTTTCTCATGGCGCTACTGGCAAAGGGAATGATCAAGTGCGTTTTGAGCTTGGCTACTACGCTCTTGAGCCAGGTATTAAAGTCATTGCGCCATGGCGTGAATGGGATTTACTCTCCCGTGAAAAATTAATGGCCTATGCAGAAAAGCATGGCATTCCTGTGGAAATGAAGCATAAGCAAGGTGGCTCCCCTTACTCTATGGACGCCAACTTATTGCATATCAGTTATGAGGGTCGTCACCTTGAGGATCCTAATGCTGAAGCAGAAGAGTCAATGTGGCGTTGGACCGTTTCTCCTGAAAAAGCGCCAGATGCCCCTGAGATTATTGAGATTGAATTTAAATCTGGTGATCCCGTTGCCATTAATGGCAAAGCCTACAAACCACATGAATTATTGGCAGAGCTCAATCGCGTAGGCGGTAAACATGGTATCGGCCGTCTCGATCTCGTTGAGAACCGCTTTGTTGGCATGAAGAGCCGCGGTTGCTATGAAACCCCTGGCGGCACCATTTTGTTGAAGGCTCATCGTGGCATCGAGAGTATTACCCTTGATCGCGAAGTGGCACATTTAAAAGATGACTTAATGCCGCGTTATGCCAGCCTTATTTATAACGGCTTATGGTGGTCTCCAGAGCGAATTGCGCTGCAGACACTGATTGATCACACTCAACAAATGGTAAACGGTGTAGTGCGCTTGAAACTCTATAAGGGTTCAGTATCCGTCATCTCTCGTGACTCAGCGAATACTTTGTTTGATCAAAATATCGCGACCTTTGATGATGATGGCGGCGCTTACAACCAAGCCGATGCCGGTGGTTTTATTAAGCTCAATGCGCTGCGGATGCGTATCGCAGAAACAGCTAAGCGTAAACGTGCCAAGAAATAACCAACATCAACAGAATAGAAGGAAATCAGATGCAATTTGATCAAGTTTCAGTGGGTAAAAAGGCCAATGTATTTTTTGATGGCAAGTGCGTCTCACATACCGTAACCCTCCCTAATGGAGTGCGTAAATCGGTTGGCGTGGTTCTACCAAGCACATTGCGCTTTGATCTAGGCACTAAAGAAATCATGGAAGTGGTTGATGGAACGGCTTATGTCAGCATCAATGGCGCCCCAGAAAAAGAATTTAAGTCTGGTCAGAGCTGGGAGGTCGAGAAAGGCGGGTATTTTGTAATCCGCGCCGAGCAGCCAGTGCACTATGTTTGCCACTTCGAATAAACCTGTTGGCACTAATTAAAAAACGCAGACTGAGGTCTGCGTTTTTTATTGTCTTCATTTACTGATTTAGTTTTTAGGAAGCCCGGTAATAATGGTGCCGGGCACAATTGCCCTATCTAAAAACCACTGCTTGTTCATCTCTAAGGCGTAACGGATGGCCGCTTTAGGACAGTGATTGTTAAGAGTCTCTGCTTGCATTTCTTCGATGTTCACAATCTTGCCATCATCAGCGATAAATGCGATGGAGAGGGGTATCTTAGTGTTGTTCATCCAAAAGCAATGCCCCGCTTTTTGCTCAAAAACAAATAACATTCCAGAGTTGGTTGGCATGCTGGTACGGTTCATGAGGCCAACTTCTCGAGCCTTGGGTGTATCAGCAAGCTCTGCTTGGATGCGGTAAATCCCTGCTTTTAGTTCTACGGTAGGTAAGCCGGTATTGACTTGTGCTAACGCAAAGGGAGCGCTTAAAAAGAGAGCAATCGCTAGGATAGGGTGAGTAAGGTATTGAATAAGTTGCATGAAAGAGATTTTAAGTGAGAGAAACTACAGACGAAAAAAAACCCAGGAATGAATCCTGGGTTTTTCATAATGATCTAAGGACTATTAAGCCGCTTGGATATTGGTAGCTTGTTTGCCTTTAGGGCCTTGGGTAACGTCAAATGTTACCTTTTGGTTTTCCTTGAGTGTTTTAAACCCAGGCATTGTGATTGCGCTGAAATGCGCAAACAACTCTTCTTCACCATCATCAGGTTTGATAAAACCAAAACCTTTTGCATCATTGAACCACTTAACAATTCCGGTCGCCATGCGAACTCCATTACATAAACTTAAAACAACCGTGATGAGGGTAAATACTTTTTTAATCAGTCTCAATCCACAACACGCCTAAATAGAACCTTTTTTGAGGTCTACCCCCCGATTGTTTGCCCTTTTTGTAGGGGTGTCAAGGAGTTATGGGGGCATACCCCTCAGTAATTACCCCTTTTTTTGTAGAAAAATGCCCCAATATGGGTGAAAGAGGGGATTTTGAGGGTTTTTCGCAACAAGAGCCCCCACAAATCAAGTTTAGATATCTGTGTTTAGAATGTTTCTCATGAGTCGCGCACCCAAAAATCCCACTACCGGAATTCCGGCTAATCCCTACGTTGAGGACACCCTTCTTCTCGAAAAACAGGTCGAGCAAGTTAAGGCTCCATCAATGTATAAAGTTTTGTTATTGAACGATGACTACACACCAATGGAGTTTGTGGTGATGGTTATTCAGGAGTACTTTAATAAGGATCACGAAACAGCAACGCGCATTATGTTGCAAGTACATTTGGTTGGTAAGGGCGTGTGTGGAATATTCACACGTGATGTTGCTGCCACAAAGGTGCATCAAGTGATTGAACTATCCCGAGAAGCGGGTCACCCATTACAGTGCACTATGGAGGAAGCATGATTGCCCAAGAACTAGAAGTCAGTTTGCACATGGCGTTCGTGGACGCGCGGGCATCAAGACATGAATTTATTACTGTCGAGCATTTGCTAGCCGCCCTTTTAGATAATGCCACTGCGGTCGAGGTCTTAAAGGCTTGCGCCGTGAATATTTCTGAGTTGCGCGCTCAACTGAAGAACTTTATTAATGACAACACTCCAGTGGTGCCAGGAGCTGATGAGGTTGATACCCAACCTACTCTTGGGTTTCAGCGAGTGATACAACGCGCCATCATGCATGTTCAGTCAACTTCAAATGGAAAAAAAGAAGTGACTGGCGCAAACGTATTGGTTGCCATCTTTGGTGAAAAAGATTCACATGCAGTCTACTTCTTGCAACAGCAAGGTGTGACGCGTTTGGACGTTGTGAACTTTATTAGTCACGGTGTGCGCAAAGATCAAGCAGAGCATGTTAAGCCTGCAGACAACACTCAAGAGTCTGAAGAAGCAGCGTCTTCTGGAAAAGAAAGCCCGCTAGACCAATACACTCAAAATCTCAATGCGATGGCTCGTCAAGGCAAGATTGATCCTTTGATTGGCCGCGAGGGTGAGGTTGAGAGGGTAATCCAGGTGCTTTGCCGTCGTCGCAAAAATAATCCGTTGCTTGTTGGCGAGGCTGGTGTGGGTAAAACTGCCATTGCCGAGGGACTGGCTTGGAGAATTGTGAAAGGTGATGTGCCAGAAATTTTGGCAAATGCCACGGTCTATTCTTTAGACATGGGCGCGCTCTTGGCAGGCACTAAATACCGCGGTGATTTTGAGCAGCGCTTAAAGAGTGTTCTGAAGTCATTAAAAGATCATGCACATGGCATTTTGTTCATCGATGAGATTCATACTTTGATTGGTGCCGGTGCTGCATCTGGTGGAACTCTGGACGCTAGCAATTTACTGAAGCCAGCGCTTTCTAATGGACAACTTAAATGTATTGGCGCTACCACCTTTACTGAATACCGTGGCATTTTTGAAAAGGATGCTGCTCTATCACGCCGTTTCCAAAAAGTGGATGTCGTAGAGCCGACTGTAGATCAAACCGTGCAAATTTTGCGCGGGCTCAAATCTCGCTTTGAGGAGCACCATAGTGTGAAGTACGCAGCTGGTGCGTTGGTGGCAGCAGCAGAGTTATCTGCGCGTTATATCAATGACCGCCATTTGCCGGACAAGGCAATTGATGTGATAGATGAGGCGGGCGCTGCACAGCGTATTTTGCCTAAGTCAAAACAAAAGAAAACGATTGGTCGCCCAGAGATTGAGGAGATCGTTGCGAAGATTGCGCGCATACCACCTCAATCAGTAACAGTGGACGATCGCAGTAAATTGCAAACCTTAGATCGTGACATCAAGAGCGTTGTCTTTGGTCAGGATCCTGCGATCGAAGCATTGGCGAGCGCCATTAAGATGACGCGCGCAGGTCTTGGAAAGGTAGATCGCCCAATTGGTTCATTTTTATTCTCTGGCCCCACTGGTGTAGGCAAAACAGAGGTTGCAAAACAACTCGCATACATCATGGGTATTGAGTTATTACGCTTTGATATGTCTGAATACATGGAGCGTCATGCAGTCAGTCGATTAATTGGTGCGCCACCAGGATATGTTGGCTTTGACCAAGGCGGTCTTCTGACCGAGGCGGTTAATAAAAAGCCGCATTGCGTGCTCTTACTCGATGAGATTGAAAAAGCTCATCCAGATATTTTCAATATTCTTTTGCAGGTGATGGATCATGGCACATTGACTGACAACAATGGCCGTAAGACTGACTTTAGAAATGTCATCATCATTATGACTACTAATGCGGGCGCCGAAGCGATGCAAAAATCCACTATCGGCTTTACCAATGCACGCGAGTCCGGTGATGAGATGGCTGATATTAAGAAGTTTTTCACGCCAGAGTTCCGCAATCGCCTAGATGCCATCGTGTCATTTAAGGCGCTTGATGAAACCATCATCATGCGTGTGGTTGATAAGTTCCTCATGCAGCTAGAAGAGCAACTCCATGAGAAGAAAGTGGATGCTACTTTTAGTCCTGCATTGCGTGCCCATTTGGCAAAACATGGTTTTGATCCGCTAATGGGCGCTCGTCCAATGCAGCGCATTATTCAAGATACTGTTCGTAAGGCCTTGGCTGATGAATTACTCTTTGGTAGATTAGCGCAAGGCGGTCATGTGGATGTCGATATTGATACCGAAGGTAAGGTGCTGTTGAACTTTGAAGCCCCTAAATTGCCAGGTAAAGCTAGCAAGATTGATATTGCTCCTGCAGAGGAAATTTAAGCGTTATTTGCCAACACAATTCATAAAAAAGGAAGAATATGTCGCACCACGATAAATTATTAGAAGCTTTTGAAACTTATAAGGCCGAGAATGAAAAGTTTTTGGGTAAAGGCATCAAGGCTTCGGCCGCGCGCGCTCGTAAAGCCTTACAGGAAATCGCAGGTTCATGCAAAGAGCGCCGCAAGGAAATTAGTGCAGAGAAAGAATCTCGTGAAGGTAAGGGTGCTGGCATGTCGCAAGATGCCGCTCGTCACGCGCATATTCGTAAATAAGGCATTCGAGGCAAAGATAGAAGCCACCTGCGGGTGGCTTTTTTCATGGCATTTTCAGTGGCACAGTAGATTCTCAGTCTAGAATGAAGAAAAATCATTAGCGAGCCCTATGAATACTCTTGGATATCTAAAAATTGTCATTCGTGACGAAATACGGGCAATTAAAGAAGAGATTAAAGAGTCAAAGCTACTTGCAGCAACATTCTTGGTAGCAGCTATCGGGTTGCTGATTTATTTAAAGCCATTTCCCAATCGCGATATCTATTTTTTATCGGGCTATCCCAATTCTGATTGGAATGTCCTTGCTAAAGCAACTGCGGACATTCTGCATAAAAATGGATTAAATATTACCGTTCTCAATACAGAGGGCGCGGTTGAAAATGTGACTCGCTTAAATAATGATAGCGATGCTGCAAATGCAGGTTTTACATATGGCCTGGCCTTGCAAGAGGGCGAACTACAAGGGATTTATTCTCTCGGTAGTGTGGGCTATGAGCCTGTATGGGTTTTGTATAACAAAAACAAAATCGGCGAAATACAGTCTCTTGAAGCTTTGGCTAAGCACAAAGTGGGGCTCGGCCCCACTCAAAGTGGCTCGTATCGCATAGCCAAAAAGATATTTGAAATGATGGGAATTGATGTAGAAGGCAATCCCCATTTTGTATCCAATACGATGTTGGCCAATCAAGAAAAGCTCAAAAGTGGAGAAATTGATGTTTTGGTTTTAGTTTCAACACATTGGGATCCCATTACCAAAGATTTATTAACAACACCCAATATTGCGATCTTCGATTTTAAAAATGCACTTGCTTTTGCAAGGCAGAATAATTCCTTTGTCACCCTGGCCTTACCTGCTGATTCTCTGGATGTGCTTAAACATCTTCCGCACAAAGACCTGACTTTATTGGCCACCACTACGAGTTTGGTCGTTAAGCGTTCAATGCACCCCGATTTGCAACTGGCGATCTTGATGGCAGCAAAGGATGCGAATCGCATCTCTCCCAATTTATTTTTTGCCAAGCGCAATGAATTTCCAACTTATCGCGATCCCTCTATTCCGATTAGCCCGGTTGCTGAGCATTTCTATGACTACGGACCCCCACATGCAATGCGGTATTTGCCCTACTGGCTAGCAGGGTTTGTGGATCGCTTTTGGGTGTTGCTGTTAACCATCCTTGCGCTTTTCTACCCATTCATTAAATTAAATATTCACTTCAGAAGATTTCGCTTTAGTTTGAGAGAGATTCCTCATTACAAGGAGCTTTTGGAAATGGAGCAGCGTCTGCAGCGCGAGCCAATCACCGTTGCTGAAAGAGAAGCTATGCTCAAGCGTTTGGACGAGATTAATACACAAGCCATCCATGGTGGGGTGCCGGTATCTGAAGAAGCGGCTTACTTTAGCTTTCTGAATGCGGTGAACTTATTGCGAATCAAGATTCAGAGTGCAGCAATTCAAAACAATTGAATATTTTTATCTTAAGCGGAGACAGACATGACAAAGATGACCAGGCCAGAACATGATCTATTGGGGGATGCGCAGGTTCCCGCCGATGCCTATTGGGGCATTCATACATTAAGAGCGATTGAAAACTACCCCATTACTGGCAAAGTGATTGGGAGTTATGCTGATCTCATTAAATCATTAGCGTACGTTAAAGAAGCGGCTGCCAAAGCCAATTTAGAGTTAGGGCATTTGGATCCCAAAAAGGCAGAAGCCATCATTGCTGCATGCCATGAAATTGAGTCTGGCAAGCTTCATGACCAGTTTGTGGTGGATGTTATTCAGGGTGGCGCAGGTACATCAACCAATATGAATGCAAACGAAGTGATTGCCAACCGCGCCCTAGAAATTTTGGGGTACCAAAAAGGGGATTACGCAAAACTGCATCCTATTAATGATGTCAACATGTCGCAAAGCACGAACGATGTTTATCCCACCTCGCTGCGTTTGGCTACCTGCTTAGCCATACCGACTTTGCTTACTGCGATGCATTCTTTGAGTGATGCATTTGCAAAAAAGGCAGAGGAGTTTAAGGATATTCTCAAAATTGGCCGTACCCAACTGCAAGATGCTGTTCCCATGACCTTGGGGCAGGAATTTTCTACATATGCAGTCATGATTCGTGAGGATGAAGAGCGCCTAAAAGAGGCCATCTCTTTGATTGCGGAAATTAATTTGGGGGCCACAGCAATCGGTACGGGAATTAATACGGATGTGAATTATGCAAAGTTGGCAATTGCGCATTTGAGGAAAATTTCAGGAGTGAATGTTGTTATTTCTCCAAATTTAATTGAGGCGACGCAGGATTGTGGCGCATTTGTGCAGCTATCTGGTGTGCTTAAACGTATTGCGGTGAAGCTTTCGAAGATTTGCAACGACTTACGTTTGTTATCCAGCGGCCCTCAAGCAGGTTTAAATGAAATTCGACTGCCACCGCGGGCTGCTGGTTCGTCAATCATGCCTGGCAAGGTAAACCCAGTGATTCCTGAGGTGGTGAATCAAGTTGCGTTTGAAGTGATTGGTAATGATGTGACCATTACGATGGCAGCAGAAGGAGGTCAATTGCAGCTCAATGCCTTTGAGCCCATCATTGCACATAGCTTATTTAAGAGCATTGAGCATCTCACAGCGGCATGTAATACCTTGAAAACACATTGCGTGATTGGGATTACAGCTAATCGCGAGGTATTGGCTGAGCGTGTCAGAACTTCTGCGGGTTTAGCGACCGCCTTAAATCCCTACTTGGGTTATGAAAATGCCACCATGATTGCCAAGAGGGCGCTACAAGAAAATTGCTCCGTAGCAGATCTCGTATTGGAGCTTGGACTGATGGATAAAGCCACATTGGATAAAATTCTCAGTCCTGCAGTGTTAACTGCGCCAGGTATTCAAGGAAAGTAACTCACAAGGATAACAATGACATCTAAAAAATTAACCCACTTTATCCTTGGCGCAATGATTCTGGGAATCATTGTGGGATATCTTGTTTTTGCTCACGGTACGGCGTCAGGATTTGCGGTGCAGTACGTGGAGTATGTTTCGGTTCTCACAGACGTGTTTTTGCGCTTAATCAAAATGATTATTGCGCCGTTGGTATTTAGTACGTTAGTAGTGGGTATCTCCAGAATGGGAGATGCGGCAACGATAGGGCGCGTTGGTCTTAAGACGTTTGGATGGTTTATTTCCATGTCTTTTGTTTCCTTACTGCTCGGTTTGCTGATGGTTAATCTTTTGGAGCCAGGTATTGGCGTGAATTTACCTATACCGGAAATCAGCGCTAGTTCGGGGATAGATAAGAGCGGCTTTAATTTGCGTCATTTTGTGCAGCATATTTTCCCAAGCAGTATTTTTGATGCGATGGGCAAAAACGAAATTTTGCAAATCGTAGTCTTTGCTGTGTTTTTTGGTGTTGCGGCAGGCAGTTTTGGTAATCGAGCTGAAGAATTTATTCGTAACCTCGATATGCTTTCTCACATCATGCTCAAGATTACGACTGCTGTCATGAAATTTGCGCCAGTGGCTGTATTTGCTGCTGTATCAACAGTCATTGCGGCAAATGGCCTCGATATTTTGGTAACTTATGGCAGATTTATGGGTAGTTTTTATCTGTCAATTTTGATGTTATGGCTCGCAATTATTTTTATTAGCGCATTAGTGCTAAAGGCGCGTACATTCCACTTGGTATCCATGTTGCGTCAACCCATTTTGCTTGCTTTTACTACTGCAAGCTCTGAGGCTGCTTATCCAATGACCCTGGAGCAAGTAGAGCGCTTTGGTTGCAAAAATAAGATTGCTTCATTTGTATTACCTATTGGCTACTCTTTTAATCTTGATGGTTCAATGATGTATTGCTCTTTTGCTGCCGTTTTTATTGCGCAGGTCTACTCCATTGATATGCCCTTATCTCAGCAATTGTTAATGCTTTTGGTATTGATGATTACTTCCAAGGGTATTGCCGGTGTGCCGCGAGCTTCGCTAGTAGTGATTGCGGCAACGCTCTCGCAATTTAATTTGCCTGAGGCCGGTGTTTTATTAATTCTAGGGATTGATCATTTCCTAGATATGGCGCGCTCTGCTACCAATGTATTAGGAAATGGTCTGGCAACTGCTGTGATCTCCAAATGGGAGGGTGAATTAGATCCCCATCACTCACATTCTGGATAAATAGGTTCGTTATCTTTTTTATATTCTTCAATCGGCGCCCTAGGCGCCGATTGATTTATGGGGAATTAGCTTCTACCGGTGCTGCCAAATCCGCCTGCGCCGCGACTGCTCTCAGTGAACTCCTCAACTACTTTGAGCTCTACTTGCTGAACGGGCATCACCACCAGTTGAGCCAGACGTTCCATGGGCTCTAGTTTAAAGGGGGTTGAGCCACGGTTCCAGGTGCTCACCATCAATTGGCCTTGGTAATCTGAGTCAATTAAGCCAACCAAATTGCCTAGGACGATGCCATGTTTATGGCCAAGGCCTGAGCGAGGCAGTATGAATGCAGCGTAGCGTGGATCTTCTACATAGATCGCTAGGCCCGTAGGAACCAAGACGGTTTGACCAGGGGCAATCTCAATTGTCTCATCTATGCAAGCGCGCAAATCCAGTCCAGCACTGCCGGGTGTGCCATATGTTGGCAATTGAGTGCGCATACGTTCGTCGAGAATTTTGACCTGTAGTGATTGCATAGATTTTCCTAAAACTGGGAATAATAAAAAACGAGACTTAAATTTTCTTAGCGACTAGTGCGATGAGTTGGCGTGCTAACTGTAATTTTTCAGCCTTGGCCAATTTTTTGCTGCCACTATCATCTATCACGAGCAGTTGATTGAGATCGCTACCAAATGTATCTGGCCCAATATTGCCAACAATCATTGGAATACCCTTGCGTTTGCGTTTCTCGTCAGCATGTTTTTCGAGGTCGCTAGATTCTGCGGCAAAACCAACGCAGTAAGGTAAAGGTTTACCCCCTTTGTTTTTGGCCGTCTTGGCAACATCTTGCAATATGTCGGGGTTCGCAACAAATTCAATAGTGGGGGCTTCTTTGCCCTGCCGCTTGATTTTCTCTTTGGCTGGCTTAGCAATGCCCCAATCTGCTACTGCGGCAACAGCAAAAAATACATCACAATCCATTTCGCTCAAAGCCGCCGCATGCATTTCTTTAGCGCTCACAACGTTAGTGCGAGTGATTTTTCCAGTAGCTTCTAGTGGTGTGGGTAATTCACAAGGGCCAGCAATGAGATGGACCTGTGCACCAGCTTCTAGGGCCGCTTTAGCAATTGCAAAACCCATTTTTCCTGAGCTATGGTTTGTAATTCCACGTACGGGATCGATTGCCTCAAATGTGGGTCCTGCAGTAATGACGATTTTTTTCCCAAGTAACACTTTCTTTTGAAAAAAAGCGATGACTTGTTCTGTAATTTCTGCCGGTTCGAGCATACGACCCATGCCCACTTCTCCGCAAGCTTGAAAACCACTGGCTGGGCCAAGTAAACCGACGCCATCTTGTTCGAGACGCTCAACACTTCTCTGGGTGGCAGAGTGCTCCCACATTTGTTTATTCATTGCAGGGGCAATTAGCAAAGGACAATCCCTTGCTAAACATAAAGTGCTGAGCAAATCATCTGCCAGGCCAAGGGAGAGTTTTGCCATCAGATCAGCACTCGTTGGCGCAATTAAAATCACGTCCGCAGAGCGAGATAGCTCAATATGCGCCATATTGTTTGCAATGGAGTTATCCCATTGACTCGTAAATACGGGATTGCCTGTGACTGCCTGCATTGTGACTGGGGTCACAAATTGATGAGCAGCTTCTGTCATAACCACTTGCACTGAGGCGCCTTCCTGCATCAATAGGCGTGCAAGCTCAGGAGTCTTATAGGCGGCAATGCCACCCGATATGCCCAGAACGATTTTTTTGTTTAAAAGTGATTGCATGGCGCCAGCTTAATGGGATTGGGCGGATTTGCCAAATGACTTACGCAATTCACTATAAATGATGAGCGCTGCACCAACGCAAATAGCACTATCAGCCACATTAAAGGCTGGCCAGTGCCAATTTGCATAATATAAGTCGATAAAGTCAACAACGGCACCATACATGATGCGATCGATAACATTGCCAAGTGCGCCACCTAAAATCAGGCTTAAGGCAACGCAGAGCAATTTATCTTCAAGGCTTTTACGTAGCAAATAAATGATATAGACGCTCGCCAGAATTCCGAGAATGGTAAAGAACCAACGTTGCCATCCAGAGCCTTGCGCCAGAAAAGAAAATGCAGCGCCAGGATTAAATAGCAATAGCCAATTGAGAAATGGCAGAACAGGCTCAGGAACGCCCAATTGCAGATTGCTTAATGCCGACCATTTGCTAAGCTGATCTAGTAGCAAAGTCAGGGTAGCAATTGCAAGGTAACGAAGCATTGGTCGGTATCGGGAATTGGGTTTTACGCAAACAGTCGATGATCGCCATCGCCAAAGAGGTTGCTGATGCAGCGGCCACAAAGATCAGAGTATTTTGCATTGCTACCTACATCTTTGGTGTGGTGCCAGCAGCGTCCACATTTTTGGAATTGGCTAGCTTTCACTAATACTTCTAAGCCGTCATTGCTAAGTTCGATATTCGCACTCGAGGTAATCGTGACAAAGCGTAGATCATTTTCTAGTGAATGTAAGATTGCAAAGTCTACATCTCCCACTTTAATGGTGAGTTCTGCTTGCAGTGATGAGCCTACATTTCCAGCTTCACGTTCAATTTCAATAGCCTTGGTCACTTCTGAGCGAATCTCGCGTATCCGGTTCCATTTAGCCAATAATTCATCGGCATGAGCGATGCTGGGCAGGGGGTCAAACTCTTCCATGAAAATCGATTCTGATGGCTTAGTGCCTGAGCCGTGTGGGAATGATTGCCATGCTTCCTCGGCAGTAAAAGAGAGGAAAGGTGATAGCCATTTCAATAGGTTGCGAGTGATATGGAACAGAGCATTTTGAGCAGCCCTACGATCAGGAGAATTGGGTGCGCTAGTGTAGAGGCGATCCTTGAGGATATCGAGATAGAAACCACCTAGATCTTCTGAACAGAAGGTCAGCATTCTCGCTACCGCTGGGTGGAATTCATAAGCTTTGTAGTGTGCTTCGATGTCGCTTTGTAACTGACTTGCAAGCGCAACTGCGTAGCGATCAATCTCCAGCCATTGATCAGTCGGTAAGGCATCCTTGGTGGGATCAAAATCAGATAAATTGGCCAGTAAGAAGCGAAGGGTATTGCGAATGCGACGATAGCTTTCGGTGACCCGTTTGAGAATTTCATCCGAGATAGTCATTTCACCTGAATAGTCAGTGGAGGCAACCCAAAGTCGAATAATTTCAGCCCCGAGCTTGTCAGCTACCTGTTGAGGTGCAATCACGTTACCTACTGATTTGCTCATTTTGCGACCTTGACCATCAACGGTAAAGCCGTGAGTGAGGAGCGCTTTGTATGGGGGCTTGCCGTCCAACATAGCGCCAGTGAGCAGGGAGGAATGGAACCAACCACGATGTTGATCTGAACCCTCAAGGTAAAGATCTGCTAATCGACCAGCGGGTGTTTGTGCGTCTGCGGTCAGTAGCTCATCGCGATGTGAGCCGCGGATTACATGCCAATGGGTAGTACCAGAGTCAAACCAAACATCTAGGGTGTCACGATTTTTTTCGTATTGGGCAGCCTCATCACCGAGTAATTCAGCAACTTCTAGTTGTTGCCATGCTTCAATACCGCCAATTTCAACTCGCTTAGCAACCTCCTCCAGTAATTCAGTGGTGCGAGGATGTGGATCACCCGTTTCTTTATGCACAAAGAAGGCCATTGGTACGCCCCACTGGCGCTGACGTGACAAAGTCCAATCGGGGCGATTGGCAATCATGCTATGTAAGCGTTGCTTGCCCCATGCTGGGAAGAAATCAGTGCTATCAATGCCTGCTAATGCAGTCTCACGCAAACTGGCTTTACCATCAGATGGCTTTTTATCCATGCTGGCAAACCACTGCGAAGTAGCGCGATAAATAATGGGCGACTTGTGGCGCCAGCAATGCATATAGGAGTGAGTGTAAGTTTTATCACGAAATAAGCTACCGGCTTCTCGCATTGCCTCAACAATTTTGGGATTCGCCTTCCAAATATATTCATTGGCAAAAAGAGGCAGCCAAGATGCATAGACACCATTGCCCATTACCGGGTTGAGAATATCTTTATCAGCCAGTTTGTTTGCTTTGCAGGATTTAAAATCTTCTTCGCCATAGGCTGGAGCCGAGTGAACAATGCCGGTACCCGTATCAAGTGTTACGTACTCAGCCGGATAAATCGGTGATAAACGTTTGTAGCCATCATGCAATGGGGCTAGAGGATGCCAAAAAGAAATGTTTGCTAACTGGGCGCCAGAGCAAGTTGCAATGACTTCACCCTCAAGGTCGTAATCCTCAAGACACGTTTGTGCACGATCTTTTGCAAGAATCAGTAACTTGTCTCCAGCATCTACTAGAGCATAGATAACTTCTGGATGAACATTGAGTGCCTGATTCGCGGGAATAGTCCAGGGCGTTGTTGTCCAAATCACTATTTGTCCTGGCTTATTAGGGAGCTCGGAAAGTCCAAATGCTTTGGCCAGTTGTGGGCGTTGTGCATCATCAAACGCAAAACCAACATCCACCGTAGGATCCGTTTTGTCTTGATATTCCACTTCGGCTTCTGCAAGTGCAGAGCCGCAATCAAAACACCAATTTACGGGTTTTAAACCACGGAAAACGTAGCCTTTTTCCCAAATCTTGCCTAGCGCACGAATTTCATCGGCCTCATTACGATAATTCATGGTGAGGTACGGGTTATTCCAGTCCCCCAACACACCAAGGCGCTCAAAGTCTTTCTTTTGTTTGTCGACCTGGACTTGGGCGTAGGCGCGGGCTTTGGCTTGCACCTCTGCAGTCGGAAGATTTTTACCAAATTGTTTTTCGATCTGAATCTCAATTGGCATGCCGTGGCAATCCCAGCCCGGAACATAAGCAGAGTCATATCCCAGTAGCCAACGAGATTTGACAATCATGTCTTTCAAAATCTTGTTAACGGCATGACCAATATGAATATCACCGTTTGCATAAGGGGGGCCATCATGCAAAATAAATTTTGGTTGGCCTGCATGTGCAGCGCGAATCTTTTCGTAAAGTTTATTTTTTTGCCATTGAGCAACCCATTGGGGCTCGCGTTTAGCAAGATCGCCTCGCATTGGAAATGCAGTATCTAAAAGATTGACGGGATAAGAATTTTCTTTTTCAGACATATGCTTTTTTCTGGAAATAATTTCTGGCATGCATCGCGTCAGCAGCGATGGCTTTTGTAAGTGTGTCGAGGTCATCGTACTTGGCCTCGTCACGAATTTTTTCTAAGAGTTCAACGGTGATAATTTTTCCGTAAACATCTTGCTCAAAATCAAAGATGTGTGTTTCTAAAAGCACGCGTCCTTCATCTTCAACGGTAGGCCGTACACCTAGGCTAGCCACGGCTGGTAGAGGTTCTGGGCCAAGGCCCAATACTCGAGCAGTGAAGATTCCAGTAGTGGCTGGCTTACGATGATGGAGGTGATTAGCAACGGCTAAGTTCAACGTTGGGAAACCTAATTGACGCCCCAGTTGTTGTCCGTGAATAACATGACCAGAAATTCCATATGGTCGCCCCAATAATTTTTCAGCTTGCTGCATATCGCCATTGGCAAGAGCAGTGCGCAATGCTGAACTTGAAATACGCTCGCCATCCTCTAAGACAGTGTGAATACTGGAAACCTCGAAGCCATATTTTTCACCAGCCGCCTTAAGGCTAGCAAAATTACCAGCCCGTTTTGCTCCGTAACAAAAGTCGTCGCCGATCAAAATCCATTTCGTATTAAGTCGCTTAACGATGATTTCAGATACAAATTCATCGGGAGAAAGCCTGGCGAATGCGCTATTGAAATGCTCAACTACAACTCGATCAATTCCGAGGTCGGCTAAGGCTACTAATTTATCTCGTAAGTTCAGAATGCGTGGAGGGGCCTGTTCTGGGGAGAAAAATTCTTTGGGGTGGGGCTCAAAAGTCATGACGCAGCTGACCAGACCCCGCTCTTTGGCGCCATCAACCAGTTGTTTGAGAAGGGCGCGATGACCCCTGTGCACGCCATCAAAATTACCAATGGTTAGGGCACAAGCAGGTCCTGCAGAAAACTGGGTCGGGCCACGGAATACGTTCACAAAATCGCTTTCAGGGTAGCCATCAATTATATTGTGGGCATGCTTTCTATCGTTACCTTAATCTCAGGCCGCGGATCCAATTTCGAGGCCATCGTCAAAACAGCTCAAAAAGAGCAGTGGCCCGTGAAATTTGCTGGGGTTATCGCAAATCATTCTGCGGCTAAAGGCCTTGAATTTGCTCGCTCGCAGGGCATTCCAGCATATGCTATTGAGCATAAGGAATATCCCAGCCGCGAGTCTTTTGATGCAGCTCTAATCCGGAAAATTGATGAGTTGGGTGCCGATTTGGTCGTCCTCGCCGGGTTTATGAGGATTCTGACCCCCACCTTTATTCGGCATTTTGAGGGGCGCCTCATCAATATTCACCCCGCGCTTTTGCCCGCGTTCCCAGGTCTGCATACCCATGAGCGGGCTCTAGAGGCTGGCGTCAAAGAACATGGTGCCACCGTGCATTTTGTGAACGAGGGCGTGGATGAAGGGCCTATTATTTGCCAAGCATCAGTGCCTGTTTTGGCAGGGGATGATGCTGATACCTTAGCCGCACGAGTTTTGACTGCTGAGCATCAGATTTATCCTCGGGCCGTAAAATGGTTTCTTGATGGACGATTGCGCATTGAAGGTAATCAAGTGAAATTAGAACCCCCGGAGTCGCAATTTTTTAAATTATGAGCATAGAACGTCCAAGCAAAAAACCCAATAAACGATTGGGTCCTCAAAAGAGCTATGCCACTAAGTCTAAAGATCCATTGCGTCGCCCAGAAAGGCGTAACGCTAGCGGTAATTTGATTGCGCCTGAAGGACAGAAAAATTTTTCTCATGCTAAAGCGTTGCCTCAGCATGCCATTCATCTCGAGAGATTGCTCCCAGAATTATTGCGTTTTGATCAGCCCGCTGATCGTGTAGTGAGTCGCTATTTTCGTTCGGAGCCACAGCTAGGCAATCGCGATCGCGCGTTAATCGCAGAGGGTGCCTTTGCGATTTTGCGTCGTAAAAATGAGTTTTCTCAATTTGCAGCTAGCGGAGAGGGCTCCCAGGCTAGACGCTTAGCCCTATTGGGTTTGCTGTCCGCTCTCTCTGAAGGTGGCTTGGGTTCAGGTAACCGCGCTGAGAGTGCAATTGCTGATTTAGCTCACGTCTTGAAGGCTGGTGAATATGAATGGCTACAGCGATTTTCAACGGTCGACCCCGCTGCATTAAATCCTTTGGTGCGTAACAATTTGCCAGAATGGTTATGGGAAGCATTTGGTAGGTATCCCGGTGAGGAAACACGAGAAGCACTTGCAAAATCATTAATGCATCCTGCACTTTTAGATTTGCGTGCGAACACAATGAAAACAAACCGCGAAGAATTATTGGCGCAGATGAATGCGCTAGGCGGACGTTATCAAGCAGTACCCACTCCTTATGCACCTGATGGTGTGCGCATCATGGGTAAGCCTGCCTTACAAAATACAGCGGGATTTAAGGCTGGCATGTTCGAAGTGCAAGATGAAGGCAGTCAACTTTTAGCGTACTTGCTAGCCCCTAAACGTGGAGAGATGGTGGTCGATTTTTGTGCTGGAGCCGGCGGCAAGACGCTCGCTATTGGCGCACTGATGCGATCTACTGGGCGCCTCTATGCCTTTGACACATCAGAGCGTCGCTTGGCCAATTTAAAGCCAAGACAAGCCCGCAGTGGACTTTCTAATGTTCACCCAGTTTGGATTGATAGTGAAAACGATGCCAAGATCAAGCGGTTGGCTGGCAAGATTGATCGAGTTCTTGTGGATGCCCCTTGTAGCGGAATGGGTACATTGCGTCGAAACCCTGATTTAAAGTGGCGCCAAACTCCAGAAGGGGTTGGTGAGCTCAATCAGAAGCAAATGAGCATTTTGACTTCTGCTGCCCGTCTTTTAAAACCCGGCGGACGCTTGGTTTACGCAACTTGCAGTCTTTTGCCCCAAGAAAACCAAGTCATCGCTGAGGAATTTTTGTTAAAACACCCAGAATTTGAGGCAATTCCGGCCGCAGATGTTCTTAAGTCATTGTTTCCAAAGGATAAATTACCATTGGGATGTTCTACAGAGAATCCATGGTGGCAGTTGTGGCCTCATATTCATGGAACGGATGGGTTTTTTGGAGCCATTTTTCAGAAAAAGGGTGGCAAACCCGATAATCCTGAAAAGACTAAAACCCCAGAGATAACGAAAGATAAGCCCAAAAAAGGCTAAAAAACACTAAAATAGAAGCTAATACTTAATTAGGATGCTCTTTTGAATACAGTTTTAAGCTCAGGTTTTGATGGTTTTCTCAACTGGTTGGCGCATGGATATCTAGATTGGTCTTGGTGGCAAATTACGTTGTTCACCTTGGTGCTCACCCACATCACTATTGCATCAGTCACCATTTTTTTACATCGCTGCCAGGCGCATCGCGCTTTGGATCTGCATCCAATCGCCTCTCATTTTTTCCGTTTATGGCTGTGGCTAACTACCGGTATGGTGACAAAGGAATGGGCCTCCATTCATCGCAAGCACCACGCCAAATGTGAAACGGTAGATGATCCTCATAGCCCACAAATCTTGGGTATTGGAACTGTTTTATCGCGCGGTGCCGAGCTTTACAAAAAGGAAGCAAAAAATCAGGAAACACTAGAAAAGTATGGTCATGGTACGCCTGATGATTGGCTAGAGCGCAATGTGTATTCCAAGTTTTCTTGGCAAGGCGTTGCCATCATGCTCATCATCGATGTGTTCTTGTTTGGCGCGATTGGTCTCACAGTATGGGCGGTACAAATGTTATGGATTCCAATTACAGCAGCCGGAATCATTAATGGCATTGGCCACTATTGGGGTTACCGTAATTTCGATTGCGAAGATTCTTCCACCAATATTTTTCCGTGGGGTATTTTGATTGGTGGCGAAGAGTTGCATAACAATCACCACACTTATGCCACTAGCGCTAAGCTCTCTAATAAATGGTATGAGTTTGATATTGGCTGGCTCTACATTCAAATGATGAGTAAGGTTGGTTTGGCTTCCGTGAAGAAGACGCCGCCAAAACCAGTGCTAAGTGATTTGCGACCTGCTGATCAAAATACTTTAGAAGCCATCATTGCCAATCGTTATGAAATCATGGCGCGTTACAGTAAGACATTGCGCGCTTTCTTTAATAATGAAGTGCAGCATATGCAAGTGCTCGCAGCGCATTTGAGTGACGCACGCGTTTGGTTATCAAAGGATGAAACGCGTTTAAGCGAAGAAGAAAAGCAAAAGCTAGAAGAGTTAATGGCTACTAATGCGCAGTTAAGAAAGATGATTGAGATGCGCCGTGAACTGCAGGCCATCTGGGGTCGCTCTAGCGCAACACGTGAGCAATTGTTGTCTCAATTACATGCTTGGTGTCAGCGCGCCGAAGACAGTGGCTTAAAAAGCTTGCGCGACTTCTCATTAAGATTACGTCGCTACGCTTAATGCACTTTCAAAATTTGAGTTAATAAAAAACCCGCCAAAGAGCGGGTTTTTTATTTGCTTGAAGTGGTTTACTTCAATTTTGTTTCTTTATAAGCGACATGCTTGCGAATGGTTGGATCAAATTTCATGATCTCCATTTTCTCAGGCTTAGTACGCTTGTTTTTTGAAGTGGTGTAAAAGTGACCAGTACCAGCTGATGACTCTAACTTGATTTTTTCTCTGCCGCCTTTAGCCATTTGTGCGCTCCTTAAATTTCGCCGCGTGCACGAAGATCAGACAAAACAGCATCGATGCCATTTTTATCGATAACGCGCAAACCAGCATTGGTTAAGCGCAAGCTAACCCAACGGTTTTCAGATTCAACCCAAAAACGACGGTTTTGCAAATTTGGCAAAAAGCGACGCTTGGTTTTGTTGTTTGCATGGGAGACGTTGTTGCCAACCATCGGCTTCTTCCCAGTGACTTGGCAAACTTTTGCCATGACATAACTCCATTAATTGCGAAAAAAGAAGATTGTATCAGTCAAAGCCTATTTTGGGCTAGTCTTAATTGGCTCCAAGACTAGACTTTGGGAATAAAACTCACTCGGAAAGTGTTGCAGGGGGAAGCTTGCCGATTAAAAGTTAGTAATTACTATCAATTTTGATCATATTTTATAAAGCCTGATTGAGAAAAAGAGAAAAATCCTCGCTTACTGACAATGCAGTGATCTAGGAGTGGAATTTCGACAAGAGCTAGGGCTTGGATGAGGGTCTGGGTAAGCTCTTGATCCGCAGCGCTGGGGAGTGGGTTGCCGCTGGGGTGATTATGGGCAACGATGATGGCGCTGGCATTCCTGGCAAGCGCTTCTTTGAGGATTTCCCTTGGGTACACCGCTGTTTTGGTGATGGAGCCCCTAAAAATCTCCTGACACTCTATCAAGTGGAGACATGAGTCTAAATAGAGGCATAAAAAGACTTCATGAGGCAGACTTCCAATTTTGGCTTGTAAAAACTCCTTTACATGTCCTGGATCAGAAAAGATGGAGCCTTGAAGCAGCGTATCCTCAAGGCTGCGTTTGACCAGTTCATATGCTGCCTGGATTTGCGCCCATTTAGATATTCCCATGCCTTGAATACGGACAAATTCATCAGGAGAGCTTGCCAATAGGCGAGGAAGGCCGCCAAAGTGGTGAAGTAAATCTTTAGCCAAGGCTACTGCGCTTTTACCTTTGATCCCTACCCGCAAAAAAATGGCAAGCAACTCCTCATCGGTCAGGCATCTTGCGCCATGCAAGCGAAGTTTTTCTCGTGGTTGTTCATTTTTGGGCCACTGCGGGATAGGGGAGTCCACCACTGACGCAGGGCTAGATACAATTAGCTTATGACTAAGCTTACTGTTTTGCCTAATTCCTATTTGACTCTCAATTACAGGCTCACTCTGCCTAATGGGGAGGATTACATCAATACTTTTATTGATCGGCCTGCGACGGTTTTGATGGGCTCTGGACAATTTGCTCCTTGTTTTGAAAAAGTGTTGTTAGGTTTGGGTGTGGGCGATAAAAAAAGTGCTCTGCTATCACCAGAGGAGAGTTTTGGTGAGCGCAAAGAAGACTTAGTGCAGTGGGTTTCTCTGAAAGCGCTCAAAGAAGGGCGTGAGGATGATGTGGAATTTCATCCGGGGGATGTCATTGAATTTAATGCACCAGGCGGCGCGCAATACGCGGGAGTATTGCAGTCGATCAATGAAGAAGGCGCATGGTTTGATTTCAATCATCCGCTTGCAGGTCGAGCAGTTACCTTTGAAGCGCAAATTGTCGCCATTCTCTAAAAGATGAGCATGCAAGATACTCCAGAGATTTTGATGGCACAGCCACGCGGATTTTGCGCGGGCGTTGATCGTGCGATTAACATCGTCAATGAAGCACTCAATCGCTTTGGGGCACCCATTTACGTTCGTCACGAAATTGTTCACAACGTTTATGTTGTGAATGAGTTGCGTGATAAAGGCGCTGTATTTGTAAATGAATTGCATGAGGTTCCCAAAGGGGGCATTGTGATTTTTAGCGCGCACGGAGTCTCTCAAGAGGTGCGCAAAGACGCAGAGGAGCGTGGACTCCAGGTGTATGACGCTACTTGTCCCTTGGTGACTAAGGTTCATCTTGAAGTCATAAAAATGTGTAAAGAAGGCTTTACGGTACTCATGATTGGACATGCAGGACACCCCGAGGTTGAAGGCACGATGGGCCAAGTTAAAGAGGGTGTCTTTTTGATTGAGAAGGTCACTGATGTAGGGAAGTTACCTTTTGCTGCCGATGAAAAAATTGCGTTTGTAACGCAAACCACCTTATCGGTTGATGAAACAAAGGAAATTGTTGAAGCGCTCACAAAAAAATTCCCTAATATTGTTCAGCCTCGCAAGCAAGATATTTGCTATGCAACACAGAATCGCCAAGATGCAGTGAAATTCATGGCGCCTCAAGTGGAGGTAGTCATTGTCGTTGGGAGTGCGACTAGCTCAAACTCCAATCGTTTGCGTGAATTATCTGAAAAGATGGGTGTACCCTCTTACATGGTGGATGCGCCAGAGCAATTAAAGCCCGAGTGGTTTGCCGGAAAAAAACGGGTTGGATTAACTGCGGGGGCTTCTGCTCCAGAGAGCTTGGCGCAAGCGATTGTTGCGCGAATTCAGGAGTTTGGGCCTCGTAGTGTCAGGGCAATGTCTGGCGTCGTAGAAGACGTCACTTTTTCCTTGCCAAAAAATTTAGTCGACTGAAGTTTTGCTTGATAACAAAGGAGCGGTAGATGATGAAATCAAATGCGTCAAAAATGACTTTTACAAAAAGTGCGCTGGCTTTATCTGCGGCAACATTGATTTTGGTTGGATGTGGCAAGGGTGACAATAAGTCTGCGGCAGTGCCTGCCGATGGCGTAGAAGTCAAAATTGGCCACGTAGCCCCACTCACTGGACCAATTGCGCACTTGGGTAAAGATAATGAGAACGGCGCTCGTTTGGCTTTAGAGGAAATCAATAAGGCAGGCTTAACGATTGATGGCAAAAAAGTTGTTCTCACCTTGGTGCCAGAAGATGATGCTGAAGATCCAAAAACCGCTACCCAGGTCGCACAAAAATTGGTGGATGCAAAAGTTGTTGGCGTTGTTGGACACCTCAACTCAGGAACAAGTATTCCTGCTTCCAAAATTTATAGCGATGCTGGAATTACCCAAATATCACCATCTGCCACTAATCCTGACTACACCAAGCAAGGATTTAAAACGACTTATCGACTCGTGGCAACTGATGCACAACAGGGTCCTGCTTTAGGTAACTATGTTGCTAATACTCTGAAGGCGAAAACAGTGGCGATCATCGATGACTCCACTCAATATGGCAAAGGCTTGGCTGATGAATTTGAGAAAACTGTAAAAGCTGCAGGCCTCAAAGTGGTCACGCGCGAAGCAAGTAATAACAAAGCTACTGATTTCAAAGCGATTCTGACAAAAATCAAAGGCAGCAAACCTGATGTCATTATGTATGGCGGTATGGATGCTACTGGCGGTCCATTGACGAAACAGGCAACGGAGTTGGGTATTAAAGCCAAGATCGTTGGTGGCGATGGTATGTGTACAGAGAAATTAGCTGAGTTGGCTGGAGATGCAGTAGTGAATGTGACCTGCTCTGAGGCTGGTAAAGCGTTATCCAAAATGGCTCAGGGCGCTGATTTCCAGAAGCGTTACAAAGAGCGCTTTAACTCTGATGTCCAGATCTATGCACCATTTACCTACGATGCTGTATATGTTCTCGTTGACGCAATGAAGCGTGCTAACTCTACGGATCCTGCAAAGATTTTGGTAGTGATGCCAGAAACGAAGATGAATGGCCTAGTAGGCAATATTGCTTTTGACAACAAAGGCGATATGAAAGAAGGCGTGATCACTTTATACGACTTCAAAGATAAAAAGAAATCCGTTCTTGACGTTATCAATATGTAAAGCACAGCTAAAGAGCACCGCAAATGCGGTGCTCTTTTTTTGTAGCGCATCTACCATTTATTCATGGATATTTTTCTTCAGCAGATAGTCAATGGCTTGGTGCTTGGTAGCATCTATGCCTTGATTGCTTTAGGCTACACCATGGTTTACGGGGTGCTTGGCATTATTAACTTTGCGCATGGCGAAGTATTGATGATTGGTGCCATGGTCTCGCTTTCATTGTTACGTCTCATTATGGGTATGACAGCGGACTTACCAGGCTGGTTGACCTTACTCATTGTGTTGCCGCTGACGATGGCTTTTTGCGCAGGCCTCAGTTATTGGATTGAGCGTATCGCTTATCGACCATTGCGGAATGCGCCACGCTTAGCGCCCTTGATTTCTGCCATTGGTATGTCCATTTTGTTGCAAACGATTGCCATGTTGATTTGGTCCAGAAATCCAATGACCTATCCACAGTTATTGCCTTCTAACCCTATTGAATTGGGTTCTACTGGTGCCACGATTACAGGTAAAGAAATCGTGATTATTGTGACGGCTTTGATAGTGATGTGTGGTTTGCTATTTTTGGTTGAGAAAACCAAGCTTGGTAGAGCAATGCGTGCAACGGCTGAGCAAACACAAATTGCATCATTGATGGGTGTGAATCCCAATCGCGTTATTTCAATTACGTTTATGTTGGGTGGTGCTCTAGCGGGTTTGGCTGGCGTCATGATTGCAAGTAACTATGGGAATGTCCATTTCTATATGGGATTCATTCCTGGGTTAAAGGCGTTTACTGCAGCAGTGTTGGGCGGTATTGGTAATTTACAAGGCGCAATGCTAGGTGGCTTATTGCTAGGGCTGATTGAGTCTTTGGGTGCTGGCTACATAGGAGAGTTAACGGGCGGTGTTTTTGGGTCTAACTATCAAGATATTTTTGCTTTCTTGGTGCTGATCTTGGTTTTGGTATTACGTCCCACCGGCCTTTTGGGCGAAAAGGTTTCCGATCGTGCTTAAGAGTTTGGCGGTAAACCGTCTGAATCGATCTGCTTATATTTGGCTTGGTGCTGTGGCATTGATATTGCTACCTTGGATTGTGGGCGCAAGTGGCGGCAATTATTGGGTGCGAGTGCTGGACTTTGCATTGCTCTACATTGTTCTAGCATTAGGCTTAAATGTGGTGGTTGGTTTTGCTGGGTTGCTAGATTTAGGTTACATCGCCTTCTACGCGCTAGGTGCATATAGCTACGCGTTACTAGCATCACCGCACTTACCGCAGCACTTTGAAACGATTGCTGCAGCATTTCCACAAGGGATGCATTTTTCTCCTTGGATGGTCGTCATCTTCTCAATTATTTTGGCCGCGCTTTTTGGCATCATTCTTGGCTTGCCCACCTTGCAACTGCGAGGGGATTACTTAGCCATTGTCACGCTGGGCTTTGGAGAAATTATTCGGATTTTTATGAATAACCTCGATCGCCCATTGAATTTAACGAATGGGCCTAAAGGGATCACTGCGATAGATCCATTGACCATATTTGGCGTTACTTTCACAAAACCATTGGATATTGGGTTTGCGCAAATTCCGGGACTGTATTTAGTTTTTTATCTTTTTTTGGCTTTAGCTATTGCTGTGACGATCGTATGTATACATCTTCAGAATTCACGGATTGGTCGTGCTTGGATCGCCATTCGTGAAGATGAAATCGCTGCGAAAGCCATGGGCATTAATACACGCAATATGAAATTGCTTGCCTTTGCTATTGGCGCCTCTTTTGCGGGTGTGGCAGGCGTGTTGTTTTCTGCTTTTCAAGGATTTGTATCGCCAGAATCATTCACGCTTTGGGAGTCCATCGTCGTTTTAGCGATGGTGGTATTGGGTGGAATTGGACATATACCGGGCGTCATTCTCGGGGCAATTGTACTTGCCGTATTTCCTGAAATTTTGCGTGGAGTGGCTGAGCCAATTCAAAAAGCACTATTTGGTCAAGTGATTGTGGATGTGGAAGTGATTCGTCAGTTGATTTACGGTCTCGCATTGATATTGATCATGCTCTATCGCCCTGGTGGCATTTGGCAAAAAAGGGGCAGCCAATCATGACTACCCAACTGCTTTTAGATGTGAGTGATGTTTCAAAACGATTTGGCGGTGTTCAGGCTTTGGACTCAGTTGGCTTGCAAGTGCCTCAAGGCGCGATCGTTGGATTAATTGGTCCTAATGGCGCAGGTAAAACCACTTTCTTTAATGTCATTACAGGTTTGTATCCAGCAGACTCAGGCATATTTTTATTTGACGGCAAAGACTATTTCCCCCAATCCGTTGCAAAAGTCACTCAATCGGGGCTTGCAAGAACTTTTCAGAATATTCGTCTTTTTGGTGAGATGACTGTTTTAGAAAATGTGATGGTGGGTTGTCATTGCCGCTCTCATGCGGGTTTATTAGGCGCTATCTTTCGCTTTCCTTCGACATTGCGTGAAGAAAAAGCGATTCGTGAAAAGTCACTTTCATTGCTACAGTATGTCGGCCTCAGTGAATACGCAGATATGCAGGCACGTAACCTCTCTTATGGTCACCAACGTCGCCTGGAGATTGCGAGAGCGCTTGCTACCGAGCCAAAACTTTTAGCATTAGATGAGCCTGCTGCTGGTATGAATGCTACTGAGAAGTTGGAACTTCGTGAGCTACTGCTTCGCATTCGGGCTGATGGCAAGACCATCTTGTTGATTGAGCATGATGTGAGTTTGGTCATGGGAATTTGCGATAGCTTGACCGTATTAGATTATGGAAAAGTAATTGCTACAGGTAAGCCAGCGGATGTTCGCGCGCATCCAGAGGTCATTAAGGCCTATCTTGGACAGGGGGCTGTGTAATGAGCGCCATACTCCAAGTGCAAGACCTTCGGGTTTCCTATGGCGGCATTAATGCTGTGAAGGGCATCGACCTTCATGTCAATCAAGGTGAACTAGTTGCCTTAATTGGGGCAAACGGCGCCGGTAAGAGTTCAAGTCTAAAAGCGATTGCAGGATTATTGACCCCGGCCTCAGGCGTTATTGATTTTTTAGGTCAGAGCGTCAATCAATTGCCGGCCTATGATTTGGTGAAGCTGGGTCTTGGTCTTGTCCCTGAGGGTCGCGGAGTGTTTAAGCGTATGACGATTCTTGAGAATTTACAAATGGGCGCTTTTCTAAAAACAGATGCAAAAGTTGTGCATCAAAAGCTCGAGGAAGTCTTTACGTATTTCCCAAGATTGAAAGAGCGTTTATCTCAGTTAGCCGGGACGCTCTCTGGTGGCGAGCAACAAATGGTGGCAATGGGTCGTGCCATGATGGCGCAACCAAAGCTTTTATTGCTTGATGAACCGTCGATGGGACTCTCCCCAATCATGGTGGAGACGATTTTCGATGTTATTCGTAATCTGTCGTCAAAAGGAATGACCATCTTATTGGTCGAGCAAAATGCCCGTCTTGCACTACAAATGGCTGATCGGGCTTATGTGATGGAAAGCGGCTTGATTACCCTGTCTGGTTCTGGACAGGAGCTACTGCAAGATCCGCGTGTACGTACTGCCTACTTGGGTGAGTAAACCCACCAAATCAAAGGCGTAATCACTCGCGCTTTACGCCGCTTCTTTGAGTAACTCGCGTAGCATGCCGCACATCTGACGAATCTCGTCATCAGCAATATTGAGTGCAGGCATAAAGCGTAATAGGTTAGGTCTTGGTGAGTTAATTAATAGACCTTCGGGGTTGCGCTCTCTGGCTAATTCCACCAACTTTCCGCCAATGTCTTTGCCTAGCATGAGTGCGCGCAGCAACCCTTCGCCACGTTCGCCTTCAAGATGAAATTCAGCGCTGAGTTTGAGTAATTCGGATTTGAGTAGTTCGCCCTTGGCTCTTACATTTTCTAAAAATCCAGGAGCTAGTAACTGTTCAATCACGCTGATACCTACTGCTGTCATGAGAGGATTACCGTTATAGGTGCCGCCTTGGTCGCCCGGTACAAAACAGGCAACAGCATCAGTAGCGAGCAACGCTGCAAGAGGGACGCCACCACCAATACCTTTCCCCAAAGTCATGATGTCAGGCTCGATGCCATATTGTTGATAAGCAAATAGGGTGCCTGTCCGTCCGCAACCTGCTTGAACCTCATCAACGATGAGCAGAATATTATTTTCTTTAGTGAACTGGCGCAGTTCGCGCATAAATTCTTTGGTGGTAGGAATGACGCCACCTTCACCTTGAACGGGCTCTAGCATGACGGCAACGGTTTTATCCGACACCAATTTTTTTACTGAATCTAAATCGTTTAAATCAGCTTTCGGAAAGCCTGGGACCTGTGGGGCAAACATCGTGTCCCAGCCTGGTTTCCCAGAGGCACTCATGGTCGCGAGAGTGCGTCCATGAAAGCTATGATCAAACGTAATGATTTCAAAAGCACCTGATTTATTGAGCTGGCCCCATTTGCGAGCTAATTT
>NZ_JAHBAK020000057.1 GCF_018500155.2 Polynucleobacter sp. | reverse complement strand
AGATGTGTATAAGAGACAGGTGGAGGGGTTGACCGAGTTTTTGCCTATCTCTAGTACTGGGCATCTTATTTTGGTTGGGGATTTGCTGAACTTTAATGATGAGCGCGGCAAAGCCTTCGAGGTCATTATTCAGTTCGGCGCCATTTTGGCAGTCTGCTGGGAATTTCGAGCCAAGCTTTGGTCGGTTTTGGGTTCAATAGGTAGCAACAAGTTATCGCAACGTTTTTTGTTGAACCTCGTGATTGCGTCGGTGCCTGCGATGGCATTAGCTTTTGTATTTGGCAAACACATTAAAGCTGTGCTTTTTGCTCCCATTCCGGTTGCGACTGCATTTATTGTGGGTGCATTCATTATTTTTTGGGCAGAGCGACGTCAGCAAACGCAGTCATCGAATACAAAAAGCCACATTCAATCGGTGGATGATTTGTCACCATGGGATGCCTTAAAGGTCGGTATTGCGCAGTGTGCTGCGTTGGTACCGGGTACCTCGCGTTCTGGGGCAACGATTATTGGTGGAATGTTATTTGGACTGCCGCGCGCAGTAGCAACAGAGTTTTCTTTTTTCTTGGCCATTCCTGTGATTGGTGCAGCGACCCTGTATGAGTCTTTTAAATTGTGGAAGTCGCCAGTCACAATTTCAGGAGAATATGGTCTAGCCATAGGTATTGGCTTTGTGGCGGCTTTTATTTCCGCGTTTATCTGCGTACGTTGGTTACTGCATTATGTTGCGCATCACAATTTCAAACCATTTGCTTGGTATCGCATCGCTTTTGGCCTCTTGATTTTATTTACTTCTTACACAGGCCTCATTGCCTGGTCCCATTAATTTTTTGTATTCGATTTTGAAGAAATGGAAATGCTATGGATGTATCCATTGATGCAATCACCAATAATATTCAGCTAGCCCTTGCTCCCGTTTTTTTGTTAACCGCTGTAGCCACATTGCTTAATGCGATTTCAGCGCGCCTAGCTAGATCGGTGGACCGTATGCGTGCCATACAAAAGATCATTCACTCTGGGGACCCCATTTCTGACTCAGCAAAGCAACACTTCATTGTGGAGGCAAATGAGGCAAAAATGCGCGGCAGACTCTGCACGGCAGCCATATTCTTCGATGTATTAAGCGGAATTTTTATTTCCTTAACGGTGCTAGAGCTCTTTTTCTTTCAAACGGGCGCTGTACGTGCTTTGCAGACAACTTATGTTATTTGGACCTTTGTTTTGGGATTGTTATCGTTTATGACCTCATTGAGCATTATTTTGGGTGAGGTTGTGTTTGCCTATCGCTCGGCTGGCTGGGATTCTCCTGCTAGGTAGGGTAGATTCACAGTTAAAATTGAGTGACTTATTAATTAAAGACCCCATATGAACAAAATCTTGATTACTGGCGGCGCCGGTTTCTTAGGTTCGCACCTAACTGAACGACTTCTCAAAGATGGCAATGAAGTTTTAGTCGTTGATAACTTTTTTACTGGCTCGAAGCAGAATTTAGCCCATTTATTGGGTGATAGTCGCCTAGAAGTTATGCGTCATGATGTGACTTTTCCGCTATATGTGGAAACGAATCAAATCTACAACTTAGCTTGTCCAGCTTCACCAGTGCATTATCAATACGATCCTGTGCAAACCACGAAAACCAGTGTTCATGGCGCTATCAATATGCTAGGTTTAGCAAAGCGTACAAGGGCCAGAATTTTGCAGGCTTCTACAAGTGAGGTGTATGGCGATCCTGAAGTGCATCCACAGCCAGAAGAGTATTGGGGTAGAGTCAATCCGATCGGTATTCGCTCTTGCTATGACGAAGGTAAGCGCTGCGCCGAAACTCTATTTTTTGACTACTATCGTCAGCATGGTTTAGATATTAAAGTTGTGCGTATATTTAATACCTATGGCCCTCGCATGAATCCAAACGATGGCCGAGTCGTCAGCAATTTTATTGTGCAAGCACTACAGGGTAAAGACATCACGATTTATGGTGACGGCCAGCAGACCAGAAGCTTTTGTTATGTCGATGATTTGATTGAAGCTTTTGTGCGGATGATGAATTCTGAAAAAGGATTTACAGGTCCAGTCAATACTGGCAATCCTGGTGAGTTCACTATGTTGCAGCTGGCAGAAAATGTCCTTCGCCTCTCTGGAAGTAAATCAAAATTGGTTTTTGAGCCATTACCGTCAGACGATCCAAAGCAGCGTCAGCCCAATATTGAATTAGCCATAGCAAAACTGGGTTGGGAGCCAAGAGTGAATTTGGAAGACGGCCTTAAAGAGACCATTGCATATTTCAAGAAAGTTCTAGCTTAGTTTGTCTTCGCACACTGGTGGGCGTGCTTCGCCCATACGTTCTTTTGTTCTTCGGGCTGGAAGGGTGACTGCTGGTCAGCAGCGCGCACTTGATGAACTCGGCCCCCAGTTTCTTATTCCGTTTCAGAATCAAACATTAGATTTGCAGACTGCATTTGCGGGATCTACCAAACCTAAAATTCTAGAAATTGGTTTTGGTATGGGAGAGACCACCGCCAAGATTGCAGCTTTACGTGCTGACGAAGATTTCTTAGCAATTGAGGTTCATCCACCTGGGGTGGGTGCATTACTGAAACTGATTGGTGAACAACAACTCAGTAATTTACGACTGATTCGGCATGATGCGGTTGAGGTCTTAGAGCAAATGATTGCGCCTGATTCGCTTGATGGCATTCATATTTATTTTGCTGATCCCTGGCATAAAAAACGTCATCACAAGCGACGTCTCATTCAAGAAAAATTTGTAAAGCTGCTTGCCTCGCGACTTAAATCGGGTGGCTATCTGCATCTTGCGACGGATTGGCATAACTATGCAGAGCAGATGTTATTGGTGCTGAATGCAGAACCCTTTTTGCAAAATACTTCGACACAAATGGTGAGTATTGAAACTTTTAGTCATGCTGACATTGCACCAGCGCCGGACCTTGGAGAGGCTGCGGCAAAGACGGTTAATGAATTTAAGCCTACATTAGAGCAACTTAGCAATCGCCATTGTGGCTATGTTGAGCGTCCAGCTTATCGGCCTACAACCAAGTTTGAAAACCGTGGCGTGAAGCTTGGCCACGGTGTTTGGGATTTGTTGTACAGAAAACGCTAAGAAACTAGGAATTACAGGGCAATACAAACGTATTTGAGCTCAAGGTATTCATCCATACCAAAGATGCTACCTTCTCGCCCTAAGCCGGACTGTTTGACGCCACCAAAGGGTGCAACCTCATTAGAAATGATGCCGCTGTTGACGCCCACAATGCCGTAATCCAAGGCCTCAGCAACCTTCCAAACACGACCAATATCTCGGCTATAGAAGTAAGAGGCAAGACCAAACTGGCTATTGTTTGCTAAAGCGATGACCTCATCATCACTTTCAAAGGGAATAATGGGGGCAACTGGACCGAATGTCTCTTCATAGCTAATCAGCATTTCGCTAGTAACATCAGCTAACACTGTGGGTTCAAAGAATGTGCCGCCCAAAGGAGAAGGCTTACCACCAGTCACTAGCTTGGCTCCTTTACTAAGCGCATCTGCAATATGGCGCTGAACTTTTTCGAATGCACTCTGATCTATCAGAGGGCCCTGAGTTACTCCTGCTTCCATACCATTTCCCACGCGAAGCTTTTGTACGGCGTTACTGAGTTTTTCTACGAAAGTGCTTTGAATGCTTTTATGAACATAAATACGATTGGCGCATACGCAGGTTTGTCCAGCATTGCGATATTTCGAGGCAATGGCGCCCTCAACAGCGGCATCCACATCGGCGTCTTCAAAGACGATGAAAGGTGCATGTCCACCAAGTTCTAAGCCTAATTTTTTAATCGTGGGGGCGCATTGCGTCATTAAGATGCGACCCACTTCAGTAGATCCAGTAAATGATAAGTGGCGCACTACAGGGGAAGCGCAGAGTGTTTTACCAATCTCAATAGAATGATCAGCATCAGCAGTCAGAATATTCATGACACCATTAGGAATGCCTGCTCTGCTCGCAAGCTCAGCTAGTGCAAGAGCGGAAAGAGGTGTCTGCTCAGCAGGTTTAATCACAATGGCACAACCTGCCGCCATCGCTGGCGCAATCTTACGAGTGATCATGGCATTAGGAAAGTTCCAGGGAGTGATCGCAACACATACGCCAATGGGTTGCTTGAGAACCATGAAGCGTTTATCGCTCCAAACGGTGCTCGGAATTGTTCCTGTAACTCGCTTTGCTTCTTCAGCAAACCATTCAATAAATGAGGCACCATACAACACCTCGCCAGCAGATTCTGTTAGGGGCTTGCCTTGTTCAAGGGTCATTAACACCGCTAAATCATCTTTGTTTTGCAAAATGAGATCAAACCATTTGCGCATCAAATTGGCGCGTTCTTTAGAAGTTTTATCGCACCACTTTGGAAAAGCTTTATTTGCTGCAGCAATTGCTTTTTCCGCATCGCTTGTACTAAGGTTAGTTACTTGTGCGATTACTTCATGGGTGGCAGGATTATTGACTGCAAAGGTAGCTTTATTACTGGCTGTTACCCACTGACCATCAATGTAGGCTTCTTCCTTAAAAAGACTGGGATCTTTTAAAAGTTTGCGAATATCCGTTGTTTGCATAGTGATCTTTTGAGGGTGGGTTGGCTTGAGATATCAACTAATCCATTTTATTCCTCAAAACGCACTCTTTGCAGCAGAGCCAATATTGATTCACTAGGGACAAAACCCCATGAGAAAAAATTAGCCGGCTTGGACTTCTGCGCTGCGCAGTTTTTGCGCGAGTAGATCGAGCACGCCGTTGACATATTTATGCCCATCCGTGCCGCCAAAAGTTTTGGCTAACTCTACGGCTTCATTGATGGCTACTTTATAGGGAACCGATAAGTCTGCAGCTAACTCATAGGTACCAATTAATAGGGCGGCATGCTCAACCGGTGAGAGTTCGTTGATCGGGCGATCTAGTGCAGGCGTGATTAACGCTTCAAATTCATCGGCACGATCCAAAACCCCATCAAAAATTCCTTGAAACAAATCTAGCTGGCAGCGACGAAATGCGGGGTCTTCAGATAACTGTTTAGCAATCGCCGTTTTATTCGGGAGGCTACCTGCGCGGCGTAAAACTAGGCTTTGATAAACCCCCTGAAGCGCATATTCACGGGCACGACGACGAGGCGTTAAGGAGCGCTTTGGCGCACTCGTTTCATTGGTCTTGACCATTTTTTGTGCTTGAGGATGAAGAGAATTGGCAGGAGTTTTATTCATATCTAATTTACTGCTGATGTGGATGCACCTCAATATCGATATCAGGGGTGAGTGCAAGGGCAAGATTTGCCATTTCTACTACGGCTTTGGCGCAGTCAGCACCCTTTACCTGAACACGTACTTGCGCTTGTTCATCGGTGTCACAAGTGAGAACGCCATTGGCAATCGGTAATCCTGACTCTAGGCAAATGCGAGTGATGCCTGCAGCAGATTCATTGGAAACTAATTCAAAGTGATAGGTTTCGCCACGAATCACTGCACCCAAAGCGACTAAGCCATCAAACTCACCGGTCTGTGCCATTTTTTGTAAGGCAAATGGAATCTCTAATGCACCAGGAACAGTCACCAATTTAATGTCCTCTTGAGCAACACCAAGGGCGATGAGCTCAGTAATGCAGGCGTGGGTTAAGGCTGTGCAGTGATCCTCATTAAAGCGTGCTTGAACAATACCAATACGTAGGTCTTGCCCATTCAGATCTACTTCTAAGACACCTACAGCACCAGAATTTGTGTTGGTCATGATGTTTACTTTTTTAATTGAGTAGATTGATAGGGTGCATAGCCAGTGACTTCCAGTTTGTAACCAGAAAGACTAGGCACAGGACTAGGGTTGGCAAGTAAGCGCATTTTTCCAACGCCAAGATCTTTGAGGATTTGCGCGCCGATGCCATAACTTCTGAAGTCTGTTTTACGCTGCGCATTAGGAGCGCTTTGGTCCACAGATCCATTGAGTTTATGAAATTGTGTCAACCAGTCTGCATCTGTGGGTGATGCTACTCCAGAGGCATTTAAGAGAACGGCAACGCCAGCCGAAGATTGTGCGATCTGCTCCAGCGCTGCAGCTAACGGCCAGGAGTGGGTGCTTATTTGGGATTCTAAAAAATCCAAAGCGGTTACAGGCTCATGAACCCGCACTAAGGTTTCTTGGCTTTCTTTAGGGTTCCCATGCATCAAAGCAATATGAATGCAGGAGCTTGGTTTATCGCGATAAATGATTCCCTGAAAGGTGCCCCAGGGTGTTAAAAATTCGCGTTCACCTTCACGAACCACAATACTTTCGTGTTGGCTTCGATATTGAATTAAATCTGCAATGCTGCCAATTTTGAGTTGATGTTCTTTAGCAAACTCTAGCAAGTCTGGTAGACGAGCCATGCTGCCATCGTCTTTCATGATTTCGCAGATCACTGCAGCAGGTGTGCATCCTGCCATCGCTGCTAAATCGCAACCCGCTTCTGTGTGGCCTGAGCGAATCAATACGCCACCAGGTTGAGCCATCAATGGAAAAATATGACCCGGTTGTACTAAATCGCTTGGTTTTGCCTTTGGTGCAACCGCAGTCTGAATGGTGAGAGCACGATCCGCGGCAGAGATGCCGGTGGTGACTCCTTGTGCAGCCTCAATCGATACCGTGAAATTGGTACCCATAGAGGTACCGTTATCTCTGACCATCAATGGAAGATTGAGTTGTTGGCAACGCTCTTTTGTTAGCGTCAAGCAAATGAGCCCGCGACCGTGTTTAGCCATAAAGTTGATGGCTTCTGCGCTGACATGGTCGGCAGCCAAGACGAGATCACCTTCGTTTTCGCGATCTTCTTCATCGACCAAGATGACCATGCGCCCAGCAGCTAGCTCGGCAATGATTTCTTGGGTGGTGGCAAGGGAATGGGGCATAGCGCTCTATTTTAAGCTGAGCGGGGAAATAGGGTGAAGTCTGATAGCCAAGACCAAGCTTTCCTACAGCCAAAGGTAAAAAGGCATCTTTTCATCAGCCAGTAGCCTGTTGAAAATGGCTCGTGCTCTCCCATCACCCATGCCCTATTCCAAAAGATCGCAAGCTTGATAAAGGCTTCGTTTTACTGGAAGTCTTATTCGCCATCATCTTGGTCACTGGAGTCTGGTTCGTTCAATATGAAATCTATCAACGTCTTGTATTGCGCCATAGTCAGTTGCATGCGCAAAAAGTGAGCCTTAGAAAAAAATCAGATGCTTTTGAAAACCAAGAACATCTGCGTCTAAACGTAAAAAGCGAGTCTACATATGCTGCTTCTCGATTGTCTGATCGGTCTCATGATCAGCCTCATCATCCTCAATCCATTACTTCTCAACACCACAAAATTACTCGCTAAGCAAATGGAGTGCGAAAAAAAGCAAATATTGATGGCAGATGGCGAGAGAGCTTTAGAACTGATAGGTAGGGCGATTCGAATGGCGGGATACACCCATATTCATGATGTTCGTCGGAATGTAAAAACGAATAAATTAAATCAACCAAACCAACATCCATTGATTCATATTGAGAAAAATTCGGGCTATCGTGGTTCGGATAGTTTGCAGGTGAAGCATGGAATTTCTGAAGCGGGTGATATGGATTGCATTGGTAACATGCTCACACCAGATCGCACGCGTCATGGCTTGGCATTTCAGGGTTTTCGTTTGGATCATCCGGCAGGGTTGCCTAAGGGTGCGAGAGTCAGTGGAGGTGCGCTCATCTGCCAATCTCTTGATCGTCAGGGGCGCTTACAAAATACGACATTGATGAATGGTATTCATCATCTGCGCATCGAAGAGCTAAAACCCATGGCTGGCGGTACTTCTAGCCCTCAAAAGCTTTACCGCATTGAATTGCAAATGACCGATGGGCAACAGATTCATTTGGATGTAGAGCGTAGCTTTTCTACTCGGAATCTGTTGTGATTTTGACTTGGGTACTATCCCTGATATTGCTCTGCTCCGCGTTAATTAAGCAGCTAGAAAGCCTGACGACACAGTCTTTGATTGAATTAAAAGCGTTGACTGATGCGCATGAACAATTTTTCTCTGCAGAGAAGGCTATTGTTGAGTGCGAGCAATATTTAGCACAGAGAGTAAATAGAAATATTTCTGACTCTAACTGTATCTATCAGGATATGGGCAATCATGTCTGGAAAATTTCTAGTAAACAAAAGCCTGGTGTGGAGGTGCATGTGTATGTTGATCCCCAAACGGATTCAGCACAACGTTTAAATTGGCGACAAACATTTGAGTAAGTCTGGCTCACATCTATCAAGCCAATTTGGCGGCACATTACTTGAGCTCATGGTAGTGCTACTGATGATGGCTATTGTTTTGGCTTTCACAATTGCCCGTTTGCAGGAGCAAGTAGCGTTGCGGCAATTGGAGGTCATTTCCAGAAAATGGGTGATGCATGCCAATTTTGCGCGCAACCAAGCGCTATATTTGGGTGAGCCAGTGCAGATGCTGCCACGCAATCATCAAGACTGGAATGGTGGTTGGGTCATCACAAGTG